>JACQWU010000008.1 GCA_016209155.1 Candidatus Desantisiibacteriota bacterium
TTCAGATTTATCTAATAACCTGTTTCAGGTAACGGACGAATGGCAGTATACAAACGGCAGGGAGACAAACCGGGCCGATATTATGTTTCTTATAAACGGTATGCCGGTTGCAATTGTGGAAACAAAAAGCGCGAAAAAAGAAAATGGGATTGAGGAAGGATTGATTCAAATTCGTGAATACCATCATGAAACACCTGAAATGCTTACCATCCCGCAGGTTTTCAATATAACCCAGCTTTTGGATTTTTATTATGGCGTTACATGGAATCTTGGAAGAAAAAATATATTTAATTGGAAAATAAACATTGTAGGGGCAGGTCCCTGTGCCTGCCCTAAAGATTTTGAAGAGAAGGTAAAACAGTTTTTTGATCCAGAACGTTTTTTGATAATGCTTAAAGAATGGATTTTGTTTTATATAAAAGATGATGAACTCCAAAAAACGATTTTAAGACAGTATCAGTCAAGGGCAGTTGAAAAAATAATAGAGCGTTGCGCGGATAAGGTAAAGAAAACAGGGCTTATCTGGCATACTCAAGGGTCGGGTAAGACTTTTACAATGATTATAGCCGCCAAACAAATACTTGAAAGCAAAGAGTTATTCGGTAAGCCTACAGTCATATTAATGATTGACCGGAATGAACTCGAAGGACAACTTTCCGGTTGGGTTGAAAGGATTTTAGGCGAATTGAAAAATCTTGAGATAAAAATTGAACCTGCGACAAGTAAATCAATGCTTCAGGAGCTATTAAAGACGGATTTCCGCGGTTTAATAATCTCGATGATTCATAAGTTTGATGGTATTCCCAAAAACATCAATACAAGAGATAATATTTATGTCCTGATGGATGAGGATCACAGGTCTGTCGGCGGCGATTTTGGAAATTATCTTGTTGGCGCGCTGCCAAATGCAACACTTATAGGTTTTACGGGAAGGTCAGGCTAAAAACATTTTTAAAATCAGGTAAAAGGATTGAACAGGTCGCGCAATTTGCTGCGAAACATTTTAAGGAAAATGTGGAGCCTCTTAGCTATAAGGCGTTTTTAGTCGGTGTGGACCGTGAAGCCTGCGCGTTGTATAAGGAAGCTTTAGACAAATTATTGCCCCCGGAGTATTCTAAAGCTGTTTATACATCAGCTCAGCATGATAGCGAAAAATATCCTTTAGTATACAAACACCAGTTGACTAAAGAAGATGAGAAAAAATACAGAAAATTATTTATTAAACCCGGAACACTGCCAAAAATATTTATTGTTACAGATAAACTCTTGACCGGTTTTGACGCGCCTATACTTTATTGTATGTATCTTGATAAACCAATGAGAGACCATGTTTTGCTTCAGACAATTGCAAGAGTAAACAGGCCTTACGAAGAGGCAGGAGATATCAAAAAACCATGCGGATTGGTAGTGGATTTTGTCGGGATATTTGAAAAATTGGAGAAGGCATTGGCGTTTGATTCTGATGTAGTGAAAGGAGTAATAGAAAATATTGAACTTGTTTTAATGAAATTTAAGCAATTAATGATAAAAGACGCAAAGAAATATCTTGATTTATGTAAGTCCCCGATTGATGATAAAGCGGTTGAAAAAGCAATTGATGCTTTTTCAGAAAAAGAGGACAGAGAAAAATTTTTTAAATTTTATAAAGAGATAGAAGTCCTATATGAAATATTATCCCCGTCAACGGAAATAAGGGATTTTATTGAAGATGTAAGAAATCTTGGAATATTATATAAAATTATCGGGAATGCATATAAAAAAAGGACGATTTTGTATGGAGATGTAGCGAAAAAAACGGAAACACTTATAAGAGAAAATATAGAAACATATGGCATAAAGGAAATTCTAAATGTAGTAAAGATAGATGAAAATACCCTGAAGGCTTTAAAAAAGAAGAATGCCACAAATAATACAAAAATAATTAATCTGATTAATAGTATAAGTAAAACTGTTTTAGAAGATAGCGCGATAGAACCTTATTTAAAGTCAATCGGCGAACGGGCTGAAAATATAAGCGAAGCATATGATGACAGGCAGATAACAACACAAGTGGCATTAGAAGAAGCGGAGAAACTTGTGGATGAAATAAATGAAGCAAGAAGAAAACAAAGAGAATCAAACTTTGATATAAATACGTTTACAATATTCTGGACATTGAAACAGGAAAATATTAAGGATTCTGAAAGCTACGCGCAAACAATCAATTCAGCTTTTGTGAGATTTCCGAATTGTAACCATAATGTTGAAGAAATGCGTCAGTTAAAAGCGGAATTGTATAAAGTTTTATTGCCAATTGTTGATAAAGATAAAATGATAAAATTAGTTGAAAAACTTTTAAAGATAAATCGTGAATAAAAAGCCAATAAAAACAAAAGAAGAATTAAAAAAAGAAATAAATTATCTGGCCGGTAAGCTGAAGGTAAAACCAAAACAGATTAGAATTCAAAAAATGAAGCATAAATGGGCTTCATGCTCAACAACCGGATGGGTGAGTTTTAATACTGATCTTTTAAAAGAGTCAGAAAAATTTCAAAAATATGTAATTCTTCATGAACTTCTTCATTTAAATATTCCAAATCATGGAAAACTATTTAGTACCATGATGAATATATATCTGCCTGACTGGGAGAATAAGTATGTAAAAAAACATAAATTGGCAATTTAAAAGCAATAATGCATATATTCAGTTATTTTTGTCTATGTTATAATGGGTCAAAACTAGATTAAAAAAGGGATAAGGTAATGTTTAACTGGTTAAAAAAACCGGCTTTTCTTATTTTTATACTTGCTGTCTTTCTTCGGTTTTTTTATGTTTATTTTTTTTTAGGAATAAACACTCCGCCGAATGAGCATGATTTCTGGCAGGAAAAAATAGCTTTCAATTTGTCCAAAGGAGGCGGATTTGGGCTTGTCCCGTTTAAGCCCACAGCGCGCAAACTTCCTCTTTTTCCTCTTTTTTTATCAGGGATATATTATCTTTTTGGGCATAATCTCCCTATGGCCAGGTTGTTTCAGATTTTACTTGGAGCATTTAGCGCTTCAGGTATATATTTAATCTCCAGAATGCTCTACGATGAAAAAAAGGCTATACTTTCAGGGCTTTTTTTAGCCTGTGATCCGCTTTATATTTATCTTTCAGGATGGTTTCTTACGGAAAATTTATTTATTCCGCTGATTATATTTTTTCTATATTTTATAATTAAATATCAGGTGAAAGAGCAAAATCAGAAGCTTTTGGTAATAGCAGGAATACTGCTCGGACTTGCAGCAATTACACGCGCAAGCCTTACACTATTTCCTTTTTTTATTTTTTTATGGAGTTATTTTTTTGATATGCAAAATTTAGAATTTAGTATTAACCCTAAAATTTTGAAAAACACATTAATAATTTCAGGAATAATGTATTTATTTGTTTCCTTTTGGGCATTACGTAATTATGTTGTTTTGGGAGAAACTATTATTACTGAAACGGGCGGCGGTAGAATGTTCTGGGGAGCAAATAATTCTGAGGCAACAGGTGATGTAATTCTTATGACAGGTTCACCCAGGTTATATGAGGCTTCGGAACGCCCCCGCGGGGAAAGCGGAAAAAACTGGCGGGAATGGGAAGGGTCTCCATGGCTTAATGTATTTTTGAGCACATCGGATGAATTATCAGAAAAGCTGGTGGATAAAAAATATTATGATAAAGGATGGGAATGGATAAAAACTCATCCGGGAGATTTTTTCCTTTTAATTCCGCGTAAATTATATTACCTCTTTAAATTCTGGAGTCCTCACGCCAGCTTTCCTGATCTGGCAAGGGGTTTATTTATTTTTGCTGAAATTTATTACTATATAATTCTTTTTATTGCTTGTGCAGGATTATTTTTATCTTTCAGCCAGTGGAAAAAATATTTAATATTTTATTTACTGCTTGGTAATTTCATGCTATCAACTATGCTTTTTTTTGGTGATGCAAGACAAAGAATGCCTATCCTGCCTGTTATAGTCCTTTTATCGGGATTGGGAGCAGGAAAAATTTTCATTTTAAATAAACTACCTCAAGGTAGCCCATGAGGTAGTTTATTGAGAAATAGTCTGATTTTAATATCTTTTGCTAAAATTTTTATTTGATCTTGGTTTTGGAGGTCTGGCTATGTCTATTTTAATAGTACGTCCTTTAAAATCCGTCCCGTTTAATGCATTTTTTGCTTTTTCAGCATCTGCCTGAGATTCCATTTCCACAAAACCAAATCCTTTACCATCAATTACATTGACTTCTTTTACTTCCCCATGTACCGCAAACAATTCTTTCAACTGCTCATTGTTGACGGAATAACTAAGATTTCCAACATAAAGTTTACTGCCTTCCATTTTGAATCTCCTTTTTCTTTGGCGCTCTCTTTATTATAAAAAGAGCATTCTAAAGCATTTTAAAGAATATACTTAAAAAAATGTTTTGTCAATATTGATTTTAAATTTTAAATTTGTGTAATGGACAATAGAATAAATATTTACTATAATAACAATAGAATGAAACTTCAAGACAAAGTATAGAGTATATTTGTTTTGGATCAAATTATGTTATAAAAAGGAGTTATTCATGAATAAGCTGATAAAATATTTTTTAACAGTTTCTATAATATTTTTAATAAATACAAAAACATCTCTGTCTTTTCCCAATATGGCTACAACTGATGATGCTAATATTGATAAAAATGAGAAGAAGGATGATAATAGTGAAACCAGCTTATTATCAAAAGCGGCAGATAATGGAGATTTAGATACTGTAATTAAATTAATAAATAAAGACGGAGATACTATTTTAATGCTGGCATCTTTTAAAGGGCATACTGAGATAGTTAAATTTTTACTGGATAAAAAAGCTGATATAAATGAACAAAATATGTTTGGCAATACGTCCTTAATTATTGCATCCGCTTCCGGGAAGACAAATGTAATGGAATTGCTGATTAAAAAAGGCGCTGATGTAAATGCAAAAAATAAAGAAGGGACAGCTGCTTTGATCATTGCTTCAAGTAAAGGGCATATTGATTCCGTAAAATTGCTGATTAATAAAAATGCTGATGTAAATATTAAAGATAAAAATATGGGAACATCTTTAATTTATTCAATTTATCACGGACATATTGATATTGCAAAATTACTGATTGATAAAGGAGCTGATATAAATGGAAAAGACAGCATCGGAAATACACCTCTTTGCTGGGCTTCTTCATGCGGTAATATTGAAATAGTGAAATTGCTGGTTAGCAAAAAAGTAAATTTGGATGATGCGAACAAAGACGGAGATACCGCTTTAATGCTTGCATCCTTCAATGATCATCCTGATATTGTAAAATTTTTGCATGAAAAAAGTGCTGATATAAATATAAGAAACAGCTTCAGATCAACAGCATTAATTGCGGCATCATATAAAAATGATATACCAATGGTAAAACTGCTTTTAGAATGCGGAGCAGACGCAAATATTTATGACAGTGATAAGCCTTCAGCTTTAATGATAGCGGGAGGAGAAGGATATCCCGAAATAGTTAAATTACTGCTGGACAATAAGGCATCGGTAAATGGCAGGGATAATAGCGGAAGAACAGCTGTTTTATGGGCTTCATATAAAGGTCAAGTAGAAATAATAAAAATATTACTTGATAAAGGGGCAGATGTAAATTTTGCGGATGCCTCTGGGTTCACAGCCTTAATGCTTGCTTCTGGGAAAAACTTTTTCGAAATTGCGGACTTATTAATAACTAAAAAAGCTTTTATTAATGCCAAAAATAATGATGGGAACTCAGCGTTATTTTTGGCTTCCAGCAATAACAACAATGAAACCATAAAAATATTGCTGGATAAAAATATTAAAAATAATGAAGGATTTACAGCGTTAATTCAAGCTTCAAATCACGGACAGATCAGTATAGTAGAACTTCTTCTTGATAAAGGCGCTGATGTGAATGCAAAAAATAATAATAATTATACGGCTTTAATGTGTTCCTCATTTTATGGTTATACCGAAGTTGTTAAATTACTGCTTGAAAAGAATTCTGATATAAATATAAAAAACTTAAATGGCGCAACAGCTTTTTTAATGGCTGTTCAGGAAGGGCATAGTGAAATTATTGATTTACTGATGCGCAAAGGTGCTAATATTAATGAACCTGATAATACAGGTACAACCGCTTTAATGGCTGCGTCAAACAGAGGTTATTCCGATATTCTAAATCTCCTTATTGATAAAGGTGCTGATGTAAATGCAAAAAATGAAAATAAAGTTACAGCTTTAATGATAGCATCAAACCGGGGATATGTTGAAATAGTTAAGTCTTTGCTGAAAAAGGGTGCTGACGTAAATGTAAAAGATAAAGAAGGTTATACTGCATTAAATCATGCTGAAACAAATAAAAATTCTGAAATAATTAATATGCTGAAGCAATCCGGTGCTAAGGAATGAAAGGCAGAGTAAAATATTCAGGATATTTTTTTCTTTCCTATAATCCCAAAAGCACAGAATCCAATTCCAATTAAAAGTATTGATGCAGGCTCAGGTACAACAGTTTCAATTTGTCCTTCTGACGGAAATTGGTTAAATGGCTGTGCTGCAAAAGCAAAACCAAAACTGCCATAAGCAGCTCCGCCATGACCTGCGGCAAAAGAAGTGCTAAAATAAGATGACGGAGCAACATTAAGATTTGCATATGCAACTGCCGAATAATCATCTAAAAATATTTCTGATTCAATAAAATCGTTACTATATAAAGAACCGGGAACCCAGCCATGATTAGTAAAGAAATCTTCTTTTTCTCCATATCCATAACAATAGGAATTACCATTATTATTAAAAGGTGCGGCAAAACCCTCAAATATAATATTTGCCTCTACGGTACTTGAGCTTCCAATTATAAAAATATAAATAATCATAACAAAAATAAAGGTGTAATCTAAAAATTTTATTTTTCTATTTTTCATTATTCTCTCCTTTAAATGCTTTTGGTAATGTCAAAACTTAACCACAGGACACTGAGAAAATCTTAAAAATTAATTATTGTAGAGACGCAAAATTTTGCGTCTCTACTCTGTGCACTCTAAATTATCAATTTTTTTACATAATTTCAAGTTTTTTTTTAAATTAAATTTATTTATCTTGACAGTTATTTTTTACAGGAATATAGTTACTCTATAGTATTAAAATAATTACAATAATAAATTTTAATCGTTAAAGGAGGGTTTATAATGAAAAAATACGGGATATTGTTTTTAATGTTTTTTTTAGTGTCATTTATCTTTGCTGAAGAAAAAGTGGTGGAAAACACGGCAGAAAACGAGGAAGGGAAAAAGCTATTTGAAACAAAATGTAATCAATGTCATCCATTATCACGGCCTCTTTCTAAAACTGATGATCTTGAAGGGTGGAAATATACAACAAAAAGAATGGCTCAGAAAACATTAGGAGAAATTACAAATGCAGAAGCAGTAAAGATTGCTGAATATCTGGCTTCAAGAAATACGGGTAATACGGAAAAAAAGGATGAATCTAAAAAAGAAGCCACCTCTTCTTCCGGTAAAGATGAAAATAAACAGACAGAAGTTAAAAAATAGTTCAGTCTATTACTCATGTTTTAAAAGACAACATTTTTTGTATTTTTTTCCGCTACCGCAGGGACATGGATCATTTCTGCCGACTT
>JACQWU010000009.1 GCA_016209155.1 Candidatus Desantisiibacteriota bacterium
GCTTTTTCACCGGAACTGAGTAATATTAAACCGTATACAGACAGTGAGGTGATTTCTTTTAGAAAACTTATCATGGAGTTATAATTGGTCGGGGCGGCGGGATTTGAACCCACGGCCACTCGCACCCCAAGCGAGTGCGCTACCAGGCTGCGCTACGCCCCGGATTCTTTGGATCTGAACAGTTACATTTTTTTTAATATATTTTCCAGTTCTTTTCTGATCTCTTTCAGAAAAAAATTATATTCATGCTTAATATCATTATCGGGGTTTATTTCTTCATGTTTGTCTTTTTGAAGTTTTTTCTTTGCGCCGGCAATAGTATAACATTCATCATACAAAAGGTGTTTTATCCTTTTTATTAATTCAATATCTTTTGTACGGTAAATCCGTTCTCCCTGCTTATTTTTTTCTAAATTTAATATTTTGAATTCCGTTTCCCAATAGCGGAGAACATGCGGTTTTACCTTTGTTATCTCGCTCACTTCACCAATAGAATAAAACAACTTATCAGTAAACATATTATAATCCCCATATTGCTTTGACTGCCTTTTTTAGTTTAAAAATTATGAATCAGTATGATTTTTACATTTAAATCAAAAAGCAAATATTAAATATCAAAATTATGGTGTTCTGCGGACAAATTATTTAATGCATAACTAAAATGTCACGAAGTAACACCTCTATTTTGAATTTTGATATTTAAATTTTAATTTTAAGTTTAATTTTACAACCTAAAAAGTCAGTCAACTTGAGTAATTAAGGAATTCCCCTCGCTTTAAAAAATTGCCATTAAAGTGAGGGGTATATTGTTAAATATAAATTTATAATTATATGATCAAATGTCATATACTTATAAATTATCTTACAGCTTCTTTAAGTTGTTTCCCTGCTCTGAACACCGGTGACATTTTTCCCGGTATCTGAATTTCTTCCCCTGTTTTAGGGTTTCTTCCTTGTCGTGGCGCGCGTTTCTTTACTTCAAAAGAACCTAATCCGGCAATGTTGACTTTATCTCCATTTTTTAGAGCATTTTTTATAGTTTCAATAATACATTCAACTGCTTCTGATGCCTGTTTTTTTGATATACCTGTTTCTGCTATGCTATCAACTAATTCAGCTTTAGTCATGTTAGCTCACCCCCCTTACTTTAAAATGTTATTTCATTAACAAATATTCTTATCCGATTCATATTTGGCATCCCGTGTCATTAAACTATTTAACGCATCCGATGGAGATTTTCCTGAATAAAGAACTTCATACATTTGTTCAGATATAGGCATTGATATATTATTTTTCTTCGCCATTCCATAAACTGACAGAATGGTCTTCACTCCTTCTGCCACCATTACCATTTCATCAAGTGCTTCATTTAGCTTTTTGCCAATCCCTATTTTTTCTCCAAGCAGACGGTTCCTGCTGTGTCTGCTTGTACATGTAACAATAAGGTCACCTATTCCGCTAAGTCCGTAAAAAGTTGAAGGATCGGCTCCGAAAAAAGTGCCGAATCGTGTTATTTCGGACAAACCGCGGGTAATAAGAGCCGCTTTTGTATTATCACCAAGCCCAAGCCCGTCCAGAATACCTGCTCCAATAGCTATAATATTTTTTAATGCTCCGCCAAGTTCAACTCCTAATACATCACTGTTAGTATAAACTCTGAAATACGCTGTCATAAATAATTCCTGAATTTCTTTTGCCAGATTAAGATTTAGAGAAGCTGCAACTATTGCAGTAGGTATTTCTCTGCTTACTTCCTCCGCATGACTGGGGCCTGAAAGAACAACTATATTACTATTTTTGGTCTCCTTTAGAATTATTTCGGACATTCTGCAAAAAGTATTGTTTTCAATCCCCTTTGATACACTGACTAAAATAACTCCGGAAGAAATTTCTCTTAAGTTTTTAACTGCCGCCCGCACAAGATGAGAAGGAACAGCGACAATAATTATATCAGCATCTTTTGTAACTTCATCTATTGAGGAAGAGATAAATATATTTTCAGGTATTATTATCCCGGGGAGGTAAAGTTTATTTTCTCTGGTGTTTCTGAGGATACAAGCTTTTTCCTCAAAAAACTCCCAAAGCCTGATTTCTTCAGTATACTTTTTTGCGAGTAAAACGGCAAGAGTTGTTCCCCAACTACCTGCGCCTAAAACTGCTATTTTCTTTCCCACATTAAATCCTTACTTTTTTTTTTTTTTTCACAAAGCTTTAAAATACTAACAAATAAATTCAAATTTTTCAAGTTTTAAATTATTTTTTTGCGTCCAGCTCGATCTTCTCCCCGATTTTTCTTTCTTCATTTTTCAAAAGTCTCTGGATATTCTCTTTATGTCTATAAATTACAAGCAGCATGGTAATGATTGCAAATATTATAATAACTGGTGAACTGCTGAAGAAAAAAATTAAAATACTTAATAATATTGAAGCAACTACATTAGACAAAGACATATACCGTGTAAGATATAAAACTAAAGCCCATATAAACAAAACTATCAAAATAGCCCGGGGTTCTATTGCCAGCCACACCCCTACGCTTGTATTTACGCCCTTTCCTCCGTTGAAATTCAAAAAAACAGTCCAATTATGTCCTACTATAGTTGCAATTCCGACAGCAATTAAAACAAAATCATTGGTTTGATTTTTAAATATATATTTACATAAAAACACAGGAACAAATCCTTTTGCAATATCACAGATAAGAACAACTACAGAAGGTACTGTCCCTAATACTCTTAAGACATTTGTAAAACCTATGTTTTTGCTGCCATACTCTCTTATGTCTATCCGCTTATAAACATACCCCGCAATATATCCTGTCGGAATTGCTCCGAGAAGATAACTTGCAATAATATAAAATACAATCAAATTTGTATTTATCATAAAAATTTCCTTTAATTTTCAGAGGTATTTACTCTTCTATCAGTATTCTTCGATGTTATTCTCTTAATTTTTAGTCTTATAGGAACACCTGTTAAAGGAAAATTAATCCGGAGTTTATTTTTTATATAACGCATATAAGAATCATGAAGCTGGCCGGCACCCTTAAAATAAATCGCAAAAGTAGGAGGTTTTATCCTGTCTTGAGTAATATACATTAATTTATTATTCCCGCCTTTTTTTGAAAAAACAGGTCTTTTTTCATTTTGAATATTACTGAAAAATTTATTAAGATGGCTTGTCTTTATTCTACCTGCCCATAAAGAATAAATTTCAGGAATATTATCCAGCAATTTTGTAATTTTAAGCCCTGTTACCGCTGAAATAAAAAAAACCGGAGCATATTCCATAAACGGCATACGTACAAATATTTTTTCTTTAAATAATTTTACAGCATTTTCGCCGTGTTCTGCTAAATCCCATTTATTTACAACCAGAAGACATGCTTTTCCGCACTCTTCAATGAAACCTGCTATTTTTTCATCCTGTTCGGTTATTTCTGAGGAAGCATCAAGGATAAGCAAAACAATATCTGATTTCTCAATAGCTTTAAAAGTACGATTAACACTATAAAATTCAACATTATCATGAATTTTTGCATGTTTACGAATTCCGGCGGTATCTACCAGCATAAAGGTATTATCTTTATACTTAAAATAAGAATGAATTGAGTCACGTGTTGTTCCCGGAAATTCACTGACAATCGATCTTTCCTCTCCCAGAATGTAATTAGTAAGGGATGATTTCCCAACATTGGGTTTTCCTACAATAGCAACTTTTATAAATGAATCTGATTCTATATTGCTTGAAGGTATTGTTAAATTGGAAATTATTTTATCCAGCAGGTCTCCTATATTTATTCCATGACTTGCGGATACTTCTATCATATTATTAAATCCCAAGCCTCTGAACTCATAAATATTATAATTCTCTTTATAATCAATTTTGTTTATCACAAGTATAACATTTTTACCTGATTTTCGCAGCTTTTCCGCTATGTTTTTTTCAAGTGAAGTAATACCTTCATTTATATCCACAACAAAAAGTATAAGACATGCTTCTTGAATAGCTTTTTCAACCTGTTTATATATATTTGGCATAAAAACATCCTGAGATTTATTTATGGTATCAAGTCCTCCTGTATCCACCAGCATAAAATTTTTCTCACCCCAGGTACATTCAATATAGTTACGATCACGTGTTACCCCGGGAGTAGAATCAACAATAGCCACATTATGAGATCCGCTTATTCTGTTAAACAAAGTGGATTTCCCTACATTTTGGCGTCCTACTATTGCAATAATAGGGATTTCTTCATTCATTATTTATTATCCTTTTTTAATTTTTTGATAGCAATTAAGGCATCAATACCGCTTATTGTATCATCAATAACAAATTCATTATTGGTTTTAGCTTCTAAAATACCTCTTGTTGTCACTGTCATTATAGCATTAAAAGCAAAATGATCATTTCTAATATCAGAATACGGAGATTCTGAACCGATAAACTTTGTTGTCAGAGCTTCATCACCTGTTATTTTCATTAAAATGTCTTCTATCATTACCGCATATTCAACCCGCGAAACTTTTTTATCAGGACGGAATGTATGATCAGGAAAAACTTCCAGTCCCCTTATCGAAAGATCAATAATTGCCTCTATATAAACTTTATATATATGATTGACTATATCAGTAGCTTTAGAATTTTTTTCCGCCTCTATTTGAAACTCATCCTCACTTTTCATGTTAACCGATGAATCAAAGTCAAGCTTCCCTTTTTTTCTAAATAGTTTATTAAGATGAAGTTCTTCAATAAAAAGAGCGGCAAGTTCTGCTCTATCAATGCTTTCAACTAAAGCCATTTTTTTACCTATTTCAGTATCCGGTAAAGCTTGCTGAATTTTCTCTATAAACACCCATTCTTTTTTAGCTTCTTCTGTAAACTCTTTATTAATTTCCAAAACTTTTTTAAAACTCTCACCCGCTTTATCAAATACAAAATTTAATTTATGCGCATGTCCTGTATAATACCATAATTCCGGATTTAAAGGCTCAATATTAATTCCCTTCTCGAATTCCTTTATAACTTCACTATACCAGTTTCCCGCACGCTCCATACTGTAAAGTCTTATTAATCCGATTTGCTTTTCAATTCCTTTGGCTTTTTTTATCTGTTTAAAAGCCGCTTTATAGTTTCCCTGCAAGCCATAAATAATAGCCGTTCCAAGAAGCGCGGGACTAAATCCTGAATCAAGCTGCAGTGCATGATCAAAACTTTCAAAGGCTTTACTTAACTCATTTTTTGAAAGAAATCTATAACCATTATTAGTATAATGCAAGGGACTATATATTTCGTTTTTAGATTTTTTGACTTTTGCTTTACTGCATCCACCGGTAATTATTCCAAGTTTAAATATAAGCAAAGAACATAAAACAATTTTAAAAGATAAACCTTTTCCCATCTTTGAGACCTCCTGAAAATAATTTTATGTTTTATCTATAATTTTTATCTGTAATAATAGCATACACTATGAAGATTTCAGCTTAAAAATTACACCTCCAGATAAAAAATCATTGACTAAAAGCTGTTTTTTTGTTATTTTATATACAAAAGTTTATTGTTTTATTCTATTATCTATCTTTAATTAAGTATTTAATGCTTAAAAATAAAATTTAGATTTGAGACCAGACTATGGGTGTTACTTATAAGGATGCCGGAGTTGATATTAATGAAGCAAGTCTTTTCATTAAAAACATATCTAAAATGGTTCAATCTACTTTTACAAAAGGAGTAATGTCCGGGATTGGAGGTTTTAGCGGTTTATTCAAATTAAATATAAATAAATATGTTGACCCTATTCTGGTTTCGTGTACTGATGGTGTCGGAACAAAACTAAAAATTGCTTTTGCAATGGATCAACATGACACAATCGGAATTGATCTTGTTGCTATGAATGTAAATGATTTAATCGTATGCGGTGCATCGCCTTTATTTTTTCTTGATTATATAGCAACCGGAAAATTAACTACAGAAAAAGGAGAAAAAATAATTGAAGGTATTGTTTCAGGATGCAAAAATGCAAATTGCGCGCTTATCGGAGGGGAAACTGCGGAAATGCCGGGATTATACCTTGAAGGAGAGTATGATCTGGCTGGATTTGCTGTCGGAGTTGTTGAAAAAAAGAAAATTATAGACGGTAGAAAAGTGACACTAAAAGATGTTGTAATAGGCCTTCCTTCTTCAGGACTCCATAGTAACGGTTATTCTCTGGTCAGGAAAATATTTTTTGAAAAAGCAAAATATGCGTTAACGGAAAAATTGTCGGAATGCGGCTGCAGCCTCGGGGAAGAACTTTTACGTCCGACAAGAATTTATGTAAGAATAATCAATAAATTAATTGAAAAATTTTCGATCAAAGCTATAGCGCATATAACAGGCGGCGGATTACTCGAAAACATTCCCAGAGTTCTGCCTTCCAATAAAAAAGTTGTAATTGAAAAAGACAAGATACCGGTTCTCCCCATTTTTGAAATTTTGCAATCACTTGGAGAAAGTTCTGAACAAGAGATGTTCAGAACTTTTAATATGGGAATAGGGATGGTATTAATAGTTGATCCCGATGAAGCAGATGCAATTATTAAATTCTTAAAACTGCAAAATGAAAAAGCCTATATTATCGGAGAAGTTTTAAAAGGTAAAGGTGTGGAAATAATATAATCTAAGTAATGGAGATTTTCATGTGAAAATTGCAGTCCTAATTTCCGGTAGCGGGACCAATCTGCAGGCTATAATAGATAAAGTTGAAAATGGTGATATACCCGCAGAACTTTCGCTTGTCATCAGCAATATTCCAGAGGCTTATGGTATCATACGTGCTCA
>JACQWU010000234.1 GCA_016209155.1 Candidatus Desantisiibacteriota bacterium
CCGATTACATCCCCTCCTGCTTCCTTAAGCAATCCCAAGAGATGTGATGTCCCTGTCCCAAAATGTATGGAAGGAACATTAAGAGATTTTATTGCCTCAAAAATTCTTTTGGAATGAGGCAGTATAAATTCCCTGTAATCCGTATCGCTGAGACATCCTATCCAGCTGTCGAATAATTGTAAAGCTTGCGCCCCGGCTTTAACCTGAGCTGTAAGATAATTAATAATTGTTGAAGAAAGTTTATCCATAAATTTATGCCACACAAGCGGTTGTGTATACATCATAACTTTAGTCAAAGCATAATCTCTGGAATGACCTCCTTCTATTATATAACTTGCAAGAGTAAAAGGAGCACCTGAAAAACCTATCAAAGGAACTTTACCATCCAGTTCCCTGCGCACTATTTTTATTGCCTCCAAAAGATACGGGACATCTTTTTCCGGTTCAATTATAAGAACTTTATCAACATCATTTTCATTCCGCACAGGATTTTTAATTACAGGTCCCTCATTCTTCCCAAAACCAAAATCAATCCCCATGCCTTCAAGCGGCAGGAGAATATCCGCAAAAATTATAGCTGCATCAAGCGGAATTTTATTTATCGGCTGAAGCGTAACAAGAGCCGCAATTTCCGGACTTTTGCACATTGAAAGGAATGAATATTTTGCCCTCATAGCTCTATACTCTTCCATGTATCTGCCTGCCTGACGCATTAACCACACAGGTGTATATGGAACCTCCTCTTTTCTGCAAGCTTTTAAAAATATATCATTCTTAATTTTCCCCATCTCAATTCCTTTCTATAAAATACAATTTTTAAATTAAAGCAAAGCTAAAGCTTTGCGCTACATTTTCAACTAACATTTTATTTGTTAATTTTGTAGCGCGAGGCTTTAGCCTCGCTGCCTTTTAACCTCGCTAACCCTAAATAAAACACAAACAATCAGAACAAATATCTTTCTTTTAATAGATACTCCGCGGTATGAACCGCTCCGCGTGATGCGCCTTTACCCAAATTATCCGACAAAATTGCCGCTTTAATAACTGTCAAGCTATTTTCCTCCTGAACCTCCAGCTTACCAATATAAGTAACCATTCCTCCTTCCAAACCCACACGCAAAAGCGGCTGAGGCCCATATTCATCTTCATCTACCTTAATTGCATGACGAGGTGAAGATGGCAATTCCCCAAATTTATCATACATACTTTTATTAAAATTCTCTATCCTGTTTTTCACATCTAAAAGAGTACATTTTTCATCAAGTGTAAGCTCCATATCAACAAGATGCCCTCTCTCCTGCGACGTTCGATAGCATCGCGCATTAACCGTAACATTAAGCGGAACTATTTTATTTTCCTTATAATCACCTAAAAGCTTGGCAACTTCTTTTCTTACTTTTTCCTCTTCCCCGTCTATTTGAGTAATAATATTTGCCTGAAATTGTTTAGCCGGAGGATTCTTAATAAGTACATCTCTGTAATTTTCAGGCGAATACATTCCTTTTTCTTTCTGAATAAGTTCTGCTTCCTGAATAACCTGTTCCCTGCGCGCAAGCACTGCTTTTCTGCCAGCGCCTGACGCTGATTGCATAGATACAATCCTGATTTTTTTCACTTTCGGGAATCCGGTTAATATGCATTTTGTAAACACTACAGCCCCCACCGTAGTGCAATTAGGTCCCGGGGATACAAATCCCTTCCAGCCATAAGCCTTCCGCTGCAGCTTAATTATTTCTGCATGAGAAGCGTTTACTTCCGGAATTATTACCGGCACAAGCTCATCATATCTCCATGCTGAATTCACGGATATCACAGGTATAAACCTGGCATATTTCCCTTCAATTTCTTTTATCTTTTCCTTTTCAGCCATTTCAACAGCTGAAAAAAGTATATCTATTCCTTCTGTATTTATTTTTTCCCCGTCCTGAATAACAAGGGCTAATATATCTTTATTAAGTTTTACAATCACATCACATTCACTTAATTTTTTCCCTGCCGACTTTGACGAAGCATATAACCTCTCAACCTTAAAATTCGGATGATCCTGCAAAACCTCCAAAAACTCCTGTCCCGCAGCACCCGTTGCTCCCAGAACTCCTGCTCTTAACTTATTCCCCATAAACTTTCTCCTCCTGATTCATGTAAATTAATAAACTAATAATATATCATCCCGGCTAATAATTTGCAAATTTTTAATATTATGTTTAAAAATAACACTTCACCCCTGCCCGCACTCTGTCATTTTTATCAAAATATCCAAAAAAACCATTCTTTCTGCCCCCAGGCAAATCACCGCCGATTTTTATTTCTACTGTATCCTGCGGTTTATAAATATATTCTACCTGGTAAAGATAATCCTGCTTTTCTAAATTCTGAAAACTTTTAATGGAAAATTTATTGAATTCCGAAAATTTTATTTCCGCATTTACTAGACCCGCCTGCCTGTAGAAATGCTTTAACTTCGCATAAGATTCATCCTGATTTTCTTCTCCACGCACAGGTAATTCCTTATCGAGAGCATATTGAGCAAGTAAAACTAAAACCCAGTCTCTATACACACGGCCGAAAGTTCTATCTATACCAGATACCCATTGCACGTAAGGATCATCTATTTCATCTTTTTTACTTTTCATATCTTCCGTAAATATATATGCCAACTCACTTCGCAGGCCGCACTGAAACATATTGAAAGCGCCATCCATTCCCAGAGTATAAATACTTCTATAATAAGGATATATTCTAATTACCAGCGGCGATATATTCTCAATTTTATTTAAAAAATAGGTTGGCATGCGGTCATACATTTTTGCCGCGGTAATCGCAAAGTCAAGACCATTACCTAAAAAGCTAAATCTGGTTCCTATTTCCGGGGATTTCAAATCTTTTTCAGGCATTTCACTTTTATCTATTATAACATCACCGGTGCTCGGCAAGAAAAACCAGCGGTTCTTTTCGGAATAGGGTAATCTATCCTCAATAAAAACCGGTACCCACACTATCTCTAATTCATGCATACCAAAATAATGTGCATATTTTAAAGCCGGGATACCTGTGTCTATCCCCTCTATTAAATCCGTTACATCCTTAACATTAAAAACATTACCTGGTTTTATTGTATCTGTTCGTCCCCATTCAATAATCTGTTTCCCGATTTTAACTGACCATATTTCATATTCAATTTCAAACCATAACTCCTTAAAACCTGAATTATTACGCTCATTTAATTCAAAATTTTTGCGTATATCAAATTCTATATTTAATTTTAAATAATCATAAGGATAATATTCTATTTTTGGATAAAATTTTAACTCATTCCATAAACGCGGACTATCTTTCAAATCCTTATTTTTCATATAATTATAATTAGAATACTCCAATGTCCCCTGCCATATTTTTTTTTTTTTTTTAGCATGGATAGGGTAAACTACAATTAATAAAATAATAATACCCCATTTATATCTCATCTTTAAATCCTTATCCATCTTTTATGTAGGGCAATCCTTCAGGCTTGCTTTATGATTTGCAAGGTTAAAGCCTTGCCCTACAAAATAGTGACAAAAACCTGTTGTCGATATCCCGATGCAGGAATACCTAATGGATTTGACAAACTGTATTTCATTTCCCCCTCTTAAGATACCTCATCGTAAAATATTCATCGGAAACGCCTTTATTAATTTCCTGTTTTGTGTATTCAACTATTGTTCTATGTCCGGTTTTTAAAGTCAGCATTTCACGCTTGCCCCACCTTAAAAAACCATTATAATTCCGCAGTTCATAATTAGTAAGCTGTTTTATTAATGTGCCGTCTTTTTTACTATATAAATCCTGTTTTAGGATCATAAATTTTTCTGTATCCACAAAGGAAACAACCCTGCCATAACCCGATTCTTTTTTTAATCTTTCTGAAACAGGGATACCTTCAAGAATAGAACAATTTGTACCATTTATTTTTTCCTCTCCGGTTATTTTATATTCATATTCCTCAACACGCGGGGTGATTACGTCTTCATAATAAAAATCTGTGCCCATATACTGGTCAGACCTGCTCGCGGCAGGTATACGTCTTGCAGTATGATATGCGGGAACATACATCCATTGATCATCTTCGCCATTTTTGTTTTCAATTGTCAGGACTCCGCTGCCTGCCAAATCTGCCGGCGAATGGAATCGAAAAAATATTTTGTTATTATCTTTGTCTATTTTCTTTGTATAAAAAGTAGCTATTCTTATCCACGTTCTATCATCTTTATTTATTAATGTCATTTTAATCTCTTCAACTTCATCATCAACCCGATATTTATTTATCACATTCCACATTATTTCCCGCGGCGTAAGAGTGACAGCTCCGGCACAGGTAATACATAAAAAAACAAACAATATAAATCTTGAAAATATC
>JACQWU010000116.1:0-1906 GCA_016209155.1 Candidatus Desantisiibacteriota bacterium
TTTAAAGGAGTTTTTAATAAACCGGGATAATGGAATTCTCCTTTTACAACCTTAAAATCTCCGTATAAAAACGGTGATTTTGGAGTTCCCCGAACATATATTTCACCTGTGCTATGCCCTCTCATTTTACTTATTTCTTTAGGTAAAAATGGTTTAAAAATCTCGAGATCCATATTATTAATACTAAAATCCAAAACCCATTTTTTATTTTTATCCAGTGCTTTTTTCCCTACATCAATAAAAAAATTCCCGTTTAATACAGCAAGATTTTTCCCGTCTCTGAAACTTACAGACCTAAATGTTAAATTTTCGCTATAATATTCCAGGTTACCTTTTATAAGTTCAACAGAATTTTTTGGGAATTTATTTTTTTTAAGCTTAAAAGCAATAAGCACGTGTTTATCACTCCATCCGGTTGTATTGTAATAACTTGTTGTATCCAGCTCGACTCTTAATGCCGCTTCTTTTGAAAACAAATTTGTATAATAAATATTTTCCCCTGAACAGTCTAACTTCCATTTTTTATCTGCCCATACCAGTTCTCCTTTTAAAGAATCCATTCTGGTACTATCAAGTGAAAAATTCTGAACTTCTATCCGGGCGGTTCCTTTTGTTGAATCCAAAGTCCCGCTCACAATGCCTTTTAATTTATAAGCTCCGGACAGATTTTCCCCTGAAACAAGCTTTAATTTTTTTTGCGAGGTTAAATTATTCATTGTAAAATCCATTTTCAGATTCCTGAAATTTTCAAGCCCGAAGGTCATTTCTCCCTCTCCAAAGCTGGAATTCCAGACTGCCTTATTTATAAAAAATCCCTCTCTATTGATCTTGTAAAAAATCAATAGATTTGTTAATTTCAGATCCTGTGTTATATCTATATAATCAATTATACATTTACCTTCTGATTCAATATTATTCTTTTTAAATCCTTTCCCTGAAAGTGAAAAAATAAGAGGTGATACTGAGTTAATTTTTGTAAGCAATCCTTTATTCATTCCGGGTAAGTTAAGACGCGTTAATTTCAAATTAAGATTATATTCCGGTTCGGGTCTATTAAGCAAAATATTACCCTCTAAAAGGAGCTGATTCCCATTTAAATCTATTCCAATATTATCAATTTTTATAAGTTTATCTTTTTGATACTCACATTTTAGAAATAATCCTGACTTTATTATTTCATGGTTCTTCCATTTAAATTTGTCAACCCCCATATCTCCTGTAATTTTAAGCCTGCTTAAATCTCCCTGAAAATGGAAATTTGTCTTACCGGTAAAATAGATATCTTTCCATACATCCTGCGGAATAAAAAGAGTTAAAAAATTTTCATTTATTGTATCCATATTAATATCTAAAAAAGAAATATTCACATCAGGATAACTCTTTTTCCCCGGATATATAATTTTAAATTGTCCATTTACGCGGGCAGATATAGCCGATTTAGCTGAAGAACCGGGGAAAAAAATATTTGCTTTAATTTTTCCGTGTACAAAAAGTAATTTTTTTATTTCTATATGAGAAAAAAAACCTGTCCCCGATGATTGAGCAATGTCTTTTGCGTCTGTTTTTTGCTTATTTTTTTTAAATATTTGAACAGTTATATCAGGATTAACAAATGATATTTCATCAATTTTTGGTTTTTTATTGAAAATTTTCCACATCCAGAACTTAATTGATATCTTTGGAGAGGTTATAGTTACAATATATTTATCACTAATTCTCTGTTTATAAATTATATCATCAAGAATAATCTTTCTGAAAAAATCTCCCCTAAGTCTTCCTATCGAAAGCTCAATCCCGATAGAATCATGCATCTGACTTACAACAAAATTTTTAACTGTCTTTTTACCATGAGAAGTCTGAAAATAGATAAGGACTGAGGTTACTACGGCAACAAATATAGTTAGAA
>JACQWU010000116.1:1932-10929 GCA_016209155.1 Candidatus Desantisiibacteriota bacterium
ATAATTAAAAGTACATTTCTTATTTTCATTTTGGTTTCTTCTTAAGATAAGCTTCCACAAACATATCTATATCCCCGTCCATCACCGGAGATACATTTCCTGTTTCATATTCGGTACGATGATCTTTGATAAGTTGATAGGGATGAAAAGTATAAGAACGAATTTGATTACCCCAGCTGATATCTTTCTTAACTTCGCTTAATTTTTCTTTCTGTGCTTCTTTTTTTTGCTGCTCAATATCAAAAAGCCGCGCCCGCAAAATTTTAAGCGATTTAGCTTTATTATTTAATTGAGACCGTTCATTCTGGCATTGAACAACTATTCCTGTGGGGATATGAGTAATTCTTACCGCTGAATCTGTTTTATTGACATGCTGACCGCCTTTCCCTCCGGCGCGAAAAGTATCTATACGCAAATCAACAGGATTGATAATTATTTCAACATTATCTTCTATTTCAGGATAGACAAATACAGAAGCAAAAGAAGTATGCCTGCGCTTATTAGCATCAAACGGCGAAATGCGTACAAGTCTATGTACACCTATTTCCGATTTGAGATAACCATACGCATATTCACCGCTTACAGTTATTGTCACACTTTTTATTCCGGCTTCCTCCCCGGGCTGCAAATCTACAACATCATAGGCATATCCTTTACGCTCAAACCATCGGATATACATACGCATAAGCATCTGTGCCCAGTCTTGAGATTCGGTACCACCTGCGCCGGGATGAATAGAAACAATAGCTCCTGAACTATCATGCTCGCCTGAAAGCATAGCTTTAAATTCCATCTCAGCTATTTCACCGGTTATTTTTTCAAGCTCAATCTGCAATTCACTGAATATACTCTCATCTGTATCCGCAAGTTCCGACAATACACAAATTTCCTCAAATTCCTTTAATACTTTTTCATAGGGCATTATTTGAAATTTAATATCTCTGACTCTTTTAATGACCTCTTTGGATTTCTGCCGGTCATTCCAAAAGGAAGGATCTGTCATTCTTGCTTCCAGCTCAGAAAGCTCTTTTTTCTTTTTATCTATGTCAAAGATACACCAAAAATTTATTGAGTTTCTGTCTTATTTTAATTAATTCTTCCTGTATCATATTTATCTCCTATGAAATTAGCAATGAGCAATTAGTGATGAGCAACGGGTTTAAATTTTTCAAACTCATCACTCATTGCTCATCACTCATTGCTCATTGCTTGTTTTACTACTAATAATAATATCACAATTACACATACTTGCGCAAAGACATCTCCATATATAGTATAGAAGGTATGTTTATTTCCTGATAGAAATATTTTTTCCTGAATAGTCCCTCTTTTATATATTTCCAATTTTTTTAAAATTCGTCCGTAAGGGTCGATAATACAAGATACTCCTGTATTGGCGGCTCTTATAAGATAGACATGATTCTCCACTGCCCGAAATATGCTTATATTAGCATGTTGATGATGGGATGTAGAGCTTTTTGACCATGAATCATTTGTAATGTTCACTAAAAATTCCGCACCTTTTTTTACGAATTTGCGCGTCAGATCTCCAAAAGTACCTTCAAAACATATAAGTACGGCAAAACTTGTACCGGATTTACCTTTTCCCATTTTAAAGATAGTTATTCTTTTACCGGATTCAAAACCACCGCAATCCACACGGCTTTCCATCTGTTTAATAAATTCAAACCTGTTGCGTAGCGGAAATGCCTCCCCAAAAGGTACTAAGTGTATTTTGTCATATCTATCAATAATTAATCCTTTCGGGTCAAGCAGATATGCGCTATTGAAATCTTTTACCTGATTTAAGATAATATCTGATGAAGGATTTCCAAGTAAAATAAAAGAATTATTATTATATGCAATTTCATTTATATCTGATTTTAAACTATTACTGGTGACAATATTATTCAAAAGAACTGTCTCTGTCCAAACTATAAGATCAGCACCGGATAAAGAAGATGACAATTTTTTAAGATGACCAATCTTTTCATAATCATAAGTTATATTTACATCGAAATTTCCCTGTATTATACCTGCTTCTAAAGTTTTAACATTTTTAGCTGTACTTATGGTTGATTCTTTCTTATTATCGGTCATTATTTTTTCCGGTATAGAAAATTTTCCATAAATAAGTGCCAAAAGAATAAGCATCAAGCAGAGCCAAAGGGATTTTATTCTAGGTTTATCCAAAATTAAAAAATCCGCAAGATAAACATTTGTAAGGACTATAAGGAAAGTAATACCGGCTATTCCTGTTATATCAGCTATTTGAATTAAATAAATATTTTTGTACTGAGTATAAGCAAGGCTATTCCATGTAAGCCCCAAAAAGCCAAGTCCGCGAATATATTCTATAGATGTCCATAAAAGAGCCGCCAGCAAATGTCTTAAAAAAGGAAAATGCTTTTTCATTAAAACATAGAGCCATGCAAAAAGCCCAAAATATAAAGAAAAAACTAAAAGCATCCCAGGTAAAGCCAAAAAATGGAAAATTCTTATCCAGAACATCGAAGCTAATGTAAAAATTATTCCCTGCATATATCCAAGCCAGAATCCCTTCCGGGGACTAGCTTTTTCAACAGCTATTATAAGAGGAATCAAAGCTATCCATGATAGATTGGGAAAATTAAAATCAGGAAAACACAAAGCAAGCAATAATCCCGAGACCCCTGCCAAAATAAAAGGATTAGCTGAAATAATCCAATTGCGTATTTTGCTGACCTGCATATTGCTCCTTCTAAAATTTAATTTTACTCAGAAGATATAAACATTTGATAAAGGGCAGGTGCAAGACCTGCCCCTACATTATAAATGGATTAGCATAACAATATAAACATCCGTTTTTACATTTTAGGCCATATGAACCTATATCAAAACTCTCTGTACATCCGCAAAATTCCCTCTGCCCATGCGCCCGGAGAGTGGAACAAAATAATTTCTCTGGATGAAGCCTTGTAAAAAGTTGTCCATCAATACAGCTTGAGCCCGGGAATCCGCTGACTGCGCATATTAAAAGAGACATGTTCTTTTCCCCTAATTTTGTATTCATGTATTGATAATCTTCTTTCATTTCAGACTCACTGGGGACAATGAGCCTAAATCTTTTTTTTTCAAGATGATTTAGTACTTTTTTATAAGGGAATACCCAGCTTGTACGGCATGTTTTTATTCCAAGCCGGGATATCTTTTCCAATAAATAATCAAAAAAAACAAAATTCGTAAAAAAAGTCCCGTTTTTAATTATTCTTATAATAGGGTCAAATCTCCATGTAATCCTTTCAGGTCCAGAAACAAAATCAATTAGCGCAGGCAGAATAGAAAATATTTTATCAGATTCAGGTATCCCGTGTTCCAGTTCCGTACCGCCCATACCGGTAACTGTCAGATGAATATATATCTGTCTATATTCCTTCAGTTTTTTATTTAGAACTTGATTGACCAAAATATTCGCAGGATTCTTAGTCCAGATTACAATGGTATGCACTGTTTCCGATGGAATTTCATTTAATTTATCAATAAAAAATTCAGGGTAACAATCCACTATATCAGTGCGTCTGCTTGCAGATATTACAATTTTTTTTTGCATAAAAAAATATATTAATATGCTTCTATGATAAAAGTCAAATGATTTTATTCACTTTTATTAAAAGCAATCACTGCCGATGAAATCATTGTTATTGAAAAAATGATAAGGAATAGAGCATTTATATAGATAGGATATTGAATTATGTGTTTTATGATTTCCGGTTTTAGGTTTGGAGCCATCATTAATTGTCTAAAAGCATCTACACTATAGGAAAGAGGATTTATTTTTGACAGTAAATTCATCCATAAAGGGATATCTTTTAAGGGGAAAAATAAATAAAAAAAGAAACGGGATAATATTAAAATGAATTGTAATACCTATAAAAGGGGCAATTAGAAGAAGAATCAGCGCCTGAAAAAAAGCAAGAGAAACTGACCCGAGTGCCTTACCCAATATAATTGCTGTACGAGACACTGGAGCAACAAGTATTTCTTTTAAAAAACCGAATTCTCTGTCCCAAACAGTTGATACTGTGGAATAAAATGCCACTCCCATTATACTCATGGCAATAATACCCGGATACATAAACTGAACAGAATCTACTCCCAGATGTCCACTGCTGAATGTCTTCTTTAGTCCCGAACCAAAAATCGTGAGAAACATCAAGGGCTGAAAAATTGTCAAAAAAATTCTCATCTTATCCCTAAAATAGCGGATCATTTCTCTCTCCCAGATCGTTGTCATTCCCCGCATAAAATACATATAAATGTTACTCCTATGAAAAGAAGCAATGAGCAATGAGTGATGAGCAATGAGTGATGGGCAAGAAGCAATGAGCAATGAGTTAAAATATTTCAAACTTATCACTTTTCAGCTTTTTCGTCCCTCGTCCTAATGAGCGAAGCCAATGGTCATCCCTCATCCTTCTCATCACTCATCACTCATCACTCATCACTCATTGCTCATTACTCATTGCTCATTTTAGTCCCTCACCTTTCGGCCGGTTAAAAATAAAAACACATCATCAAGAGATGGTTTTCGCAGTTCAATAGATTCGATTTTCACATCAAGTTCATTAAAAAGACGCGGCAAAAATTTTTCACCGTCAGCAATTTCAAACCGGATAATATCTTTTTCTTCTTTAATATCCAAATTATAGCGCGTTTTTAATATTTTTTTTAATTCATTTTTTTCAACACTTCTTATACTTATTATATCCCCGCCGACTAATCTTTTAAGATTTATCGGTGAGTCCAAAGCTGCAATTTTACCATTATCAATTATGGCAATACGATTACAGTTCTCAGCTTCATCCATATAATGAGTTGTCATAAAAATTGTCATGTTGCGCTGCTGAGGAAGCTTTAGAATATAACTCCATAGATGCGCTCTTGTCTGAGGATCAAGACCAAGAGTAGGTTCATCAAGAAAAAGTACTTCAGGATAATGAATGAGACCGCGCGCGATTTCAAGTCTCCGTTTCATTCCACCTGAAAAAGTTTTTACAATATTATGCTTCCTGTCCCATAAATTAACGAGTTTCAACACTTCTTCCATGCGTTTTGTATAATCCTCCCTTGCAACTCCATAAAGTCTTGCATGAAAACGAAGATTTTCTTCTGCAGTCAGACGATCATCAAGAGACGGGTCCTGAAAAACAAGACCGATAGATCTGCGGACATTATCTCTTTCGCTCTGAATATTAAAATTATTAATAAATGCTTCACCTTCTGTAGGATGAATAATTGTAGAGAGCATATTTATAGTAGTTGATTTACCTGCACCGTTTGGGCCCAAAAAACCAAATATCTCACCTTTTTTTACCTCGAAAGATATGTGGTCTACAGCGATAAGTCTGTTAAATTTTTTTGTTAAATTATTAACTTTAATTATATCCATTACAATAATTGTATCACAAAATTTTAAATCGTCCTAATCCGAATAAATCGTAATAATTATCTTTTTCTATTAAAATTAATTCTATTTTGATATATAATATTATAATATTAATTTGGAGATAAATTATGATTCCATATATATTACCTTTCATATTATATATAACATTGACTCAAATCCCTTTTTATTTTCCTGAATTTTATCCATGGTTATACACCGCGTGTGTTATTCTGGTTGGAGCGGCAACTATCTATTCATTTCATTTAAAAAAACTATTAAAGATTCATAATGCTATTTTACCTGGAATTATATTTGGCATTACTGGCATTATTGTCTGGATTTTTCTTAGTCAATTGCATCTTGAAGCTAAACTTTTCACCTATCTGCCGAAGTGGATTCAACCGGAAAAACGTCCGGCATTTAATCCTTTTCAATCAATTCCCTATCCGTTTTTAAGATGGACATTTATTATTGTAAGAACTACCGGTGTTGCGGTTCTTGTACCTATAGCTGAAGAGTTATTCTGGCGTGGATTTCTAATGCGATGGATAATTACTCCGGACTGGGAAAAACAAGAAATCGGAATTTTTAATATAAAAGCCTTTCTCTGGACAACATTGTTATTCATCCTTGCCCATCCGGAATGGCTTGCTGCGGCGGCATATTTCTGTCTCATTAGCATCCTGTTCTATTGGAAAAAAGATCTATGGAATTGTATAGTTGCTCATAGTATAAGTAATTTAATATTAGTATTTTATGTTATTCACACTAAAACATGGGAACTCTGGTAATTCTTAGAAATTAAAGGATGGAAAATAAAGCAAAAGAAAAAAATCCAGTATTTAACCAATATAAAATAGCTATAAAAAGCAGATATTTTTATACTTGACAAATACATAAATATCCAATAAAATTATATTTATAAATACCATAAATATTTTGGGGAATATTATTATGCTATATGCAAGAGATATTTTATTAGATATAGAGAAAGTTATTTTACGAGATGAATTTATTATTTTAACAGGAGCACGACAGACAGGTAAAACCTCTCTTTTGATAATGTTAAAAAATTTTTTAGAAGAAAAAGGCGGCAATTGTTATTATTTAAATTTAGAAAATCCGGATTATTTAAAATTATTGAATAGCCATCCTTTTAATATCTTTGAATTAATCCCTGAAAAAAAAATAAAACAAACTATTTTTGTTGATGAAATACAATATCTTGATAATCCCACCAATTTTTTAAAATTACTTTATGATGAAAAAAGAAACAAAATAAAAATTATTGCTTCAGGGTCATCAGCTTTTTATATTGATAAAAAATTTCATGATAGCCTGGCCGGAAGAAAATTTTTATTTGAAGTTTATCCATTGAATTTCAATGAATATCTTATATTTAATCAACAATATGAATTATTAAAGCAGAAGAATAAAAAATTATCCTTTCATTATAAGGAAAAAATATTAGAATTGTGGAATAAATATATAATATACGGCGGTTATCCAAAAGTTGTTCTATCAGAGGATGTTGATATAAAAAAAATAATACTGGATGAGATTGGATTATCTTATGTTAAAAAAGATATTATGGATGCAGGTATAAAAAATACTGATAAGTATTTTTCGCTTTTAAAAATTTTAGCAAATCAAACAGGACAGTTAGTAAATCTTCAAGAGTTATCTGTTACCATGGGAATTGCGCATAAGACATTAGAAGAATATTTATATGTAATGAAAGAATCTTATCAAATTTCTTTCATCAGGCCTTTTTACAAAAATTTGCGTAAAGAATTAACAAAAATGCCTAAAGTATATTTTTATGACCTTGGATTAAGGAACTTTTTATTAAATAATTATAACCTGCCTGATGATCGTTCGGATAAAGGATCATATTTAGAAAATATTGTATTTATAGAATGCGTACTGCAAAAGATAAGTCCGGATAAAATAAAATTTTGGCGGACACTGGATAAAAAGGAAATAGATTTCATTATTGAGAATGAAGCTTTTGAAATTAAATTTAACAGGGATAGCATAAAAAGGAATAAATATGAACAATTTGAAAAGCTTTACCCTGAAATAAAATTAAATTTTTATTCTTATGATGATATTCTTGAAAAATTTTATTTATGGAGATTTTAAATATTTAATTTTTTTGGGATATAGTACCTGAATCTTGCTCTTCAGATTCAGGTACTATATTTACTCCTTATAATCCTCAATAAAGGATAAAACATGAAAAAAATAGTTATTATCGGCGGCGGGATATCAGGACTTTCAACTGCCTACTTCATACTAAAAAAATTAAAAGAGAAAAATGAAACTGCTGAAATTACATTAATAGAAAAAAACAGTACATTAGGCGGAAACATTTCAACTTACTCTCATAACGGATTTATTATTGAAGGAGGCCCTGACTGTTTTATATCTGATAAACCTTCGGCAATTAACCTATGTGAAGAATTGGGACTATCTGATAATTTAATCACAACAAAAGAAGAAAATAAAGGAACATTTATTTTAAATAAAGGCCGGTTGATTTTACTTCCCGAAGGTTTAATGTTTATGGTACCGACAAAGATTACTCCTTTTCTTTCAAGTCCTTTAATCTCATTCCCGGGTAAAATCAGGATGGGAATGGATCTATTTATACCCAGAAGAAAAGATAATAGCGATGAATCATTAGGCAATTTTGTAAGACGGCGTCTTGGGCAGGAAGCTCTGGATAAAATAGCTGAACCTCTTATCGCGGGAATCCATGCAGGGGATCCTGAAAAAATGAGCGTTAAAAGTACGTTCCCGCGTTTTGTAGATATGGAAAAAAAATACAGATCTCTTATAAGAGGGATGCTTGCAAAAAAACATCACGCAGCAGAAACAAAAGATCATAACTCCGGTAAACACAAAAAAACTCTTTTTATGAGCCTTAAAGGCGGATTAATAGAATTACCGAATAAAATCAGGGATAAAATCAATCCTTTTACCCGTATTATATTAAATACAAAAGTCTTATCTATAAACAAAATCCATATATCTGAGAATGAACAAAAATATGAAATTAAAATGAATAATAATGAAACAATAATTGCAGACAATATTATCCTTACGAATCCTGCTTATGAAGCCGCGAAATTGATTAAGGACTTTGCACCAATATTATCTTCCTTACTTAATGATTTTTCTTATACTTCAACAATTACAATTTCTGTAGGTTTTAATCGATCTGATATAAAACATGATCTTCATGGGCATGGATTCATTATACCAAAAACTGAAAAACGAAAAATCATGGGAACTACATGGACCTCAGAAAAATTTCCATATCGTGCTCCTTCCGGATACGTTCTTTTAAGAGGATTTATTGGTGAATTACGCAATCCTGAAGTAATTAAACTGCCTGAAGGACAGATACTCGAAATTATTCTAAAAGAATGGCATGATATTATGGGTATTGAAGCCAAACCTGTCATCCACAAAACTTACCACTGGAACAAAGTTATGCCTCAATATATCCTCGGGCATGAAAATACATTGAGTAAAATGGAAAATATGGTTGCTTCACATAAAGG
>JACQWU010000241.1 GCA_016209155.1 Candidatus Desantisiibacteriota bacterium
GGGAAATTTTACATACACATGAAGTTCTTTTTTTGAAAAAAGGTTCTGTTAAAATAAATTTTTATAATAAGAATAAAAAAAATATCGGTTCAGAAATTGTGAATAAAGGTGATTTTATTCTTCTTTGCGGAGGAGGGCATGGTTTTGAAATTCTTGAGGAAACAATTATGATTGAGATAAAACAGGGTCCTTTTGTAGGAATGAATGATAAAGAACGATTTGAAGGAGTGGAGCAGTGCAAATAATTCCTGTAAATGAACCTTTAGTTCTTGCAAAAGAATTAGAATATGTAACTGAAGCTGTGAAGTCAGGATGGATTTCCTCCGAAGGGAAATTTATTAAAGAATTTGAAAACAAATTTGCAAAATATATAGGAAGGAAACACGGGATAGCTGTTAATAATGGAACAAATGCTTTAATCCTGGCATTACGCTCTCTTTCTTTGCCCCCAAATAGTGAAGTGATAATTCCTTCCTTTACAATTATGTCCTGTGTCCTTGCATGTACGGATAATCATCTTATTCCGGTTTTTGTTGATGCTGAAAATGATACATGGAATATAGACACAAAAAAAATCGAAGAAAAAATTACAGAAAATACGAAAGTGATTATGCCTGTTCATATATATGGACATCCGGTTGATATGGATGAAATCTTAAAAATAGCCAAGAAATATAATTTATATATTATCGAGGATTTTGCTGAAGCAATAGGTTCTGAATATAAAAATGAAAAATGCGGAAATTTCGGAGATATAAGCTGTACAAGTTTTTATGCAAATAAAGTTATAACAACAGGTGAAGGAGGTATGTGCCTTACAAATAACGACGAACTTGAAAAAAAAATAAGATCATTAAGAAATCTTGCTTTTATTCCTGAAAAAAGATATGTTCATTATGAACTTGGATTTAATTTTAGAATTACTAATGTTCAGGCGGCTATTGGGCTTGCTCAAACTGAGCGGATTGAAGAACATGTAAAAAAGAAAATATTGACTGGTAAAAGATATACAGAGCTTTTAAAGCCATTGGAGAAAAAAGATTTGGTTACTCTGCCGGTACAAAAAGAATATGCTAAAAATACTTATTGGATGTATGGAATTGTTTTAAATGAAAAGCATGGCAGAAAAGCACAGGATGTAATGAAGCAATTAGGAGATATCGGGATTCAAACAAGGGCATTTTTTTATCCAATGCATATGCAGCCTGTAATAGAAACTTTTCCGTGGTTTAAGAATGAAAAATTACCGGTTTCGGAAAAGATATCAGAATATGGTTTTTATCTCCCTTCAGGATTAACAATAACCGATGATCAAATAACAGCAATCGTAAAATGTTTGGAAAATATTTTGAATTAAATGCTATGAAGATCCCCTGCGGTCTCTGCCGCAGGGTTCTTTATTTATTTATGATTAATGGCACTTCCAGATAAAGGTGAATAATGCCGGAACAAATAAATGAAATTAAAAAAGATTTTGGTTTAATAGAAGTACTGGAAATACTTTTCAAATATAGACGCTTTATTATTTTATCCACACTTAGTGTTTGTATTTTTATGGCTGTTTATAGTCTTTTATTAAATAATAGATATCAAGCAACAGCGACTATTTTGCCTCCTTCTAAGGAAAATTCTAATTTTGGAAATTTGCTTTCACAATTGCCGCAAAATGCAATTTCTTTAGCCGGAGGGTCACTGGGAATAAAAAAGGATCCTTCGGAATTGTATATCAGTATGCTTAAAAGCAGAAGGATTAATGATCAAATAATAGAAAATTTCAAATTAAAAGAAATTTATAAATTTAAAGATATGAAAGATGTAAGAAAATATTTGGAATCCAATGCTTTTTTTGATCTTGGGAAAAAAGATGGAATTATTTCAATCAGCGTGATAGATGAATCCCCTAAGCGGGCTGCGGATATGGTTAATGAATATATAAAACTTCTCAAAGAATTAAATGATAAAATAATAATAAGCTCTGCCAGAAGAGAAAGAGAATTTTTAGAAAAACGGATTGTAATGATAAAAGATATAGAATTAAAAAAAACACAGGAAGAATTCAGGATATTTCAGGAAAAGAATAAAACTATAAATATAAGCGCTCAGAGTGATGCTGTAATCGAAGCGGCGGCTACAATCCAGGCAACAATTTTTTCTTTAGAAGCCGAATTAAAAGGAATGGAAGTATCTATAAGCTCGGATAGCATGGGGATAAAAGTTTTAAAAGAAAAAATTAAGGAATTAAAAAAGCAGTTAAAAAGTATTGAAGGTAAGTCAAATGAAATGTTTAAAAAAGATTCTGATTCTATTTATCCTGTTATAAATAATCTTCCGTCGCTTGCAATCGGGTATGCAAACTTATTGAGAAATATGAAAATTCAGGAAACAGTTTTAGAACTTATAACTAAACAATATGAATTGGCGAAAATTCAAGAAGCTAAAGAATCATTTAACATTGAAATCCTTGATTATGCTCAGATCCCGGCAGAAAATGAGAAAGTCGGGCCAAAACGCAGAATTATGGTGATGACATACGGAGTAATAACATTATTCTTTACTATTTTGTTATCATTTTTAATTGAATTATTAAAAAAAATAAAAGTCGAAAATAAAATTGATTTTAAAAAATATTTAAAATTATGATTAAAATAAATCGGGAATCCGGATTTTAAAATCAGGATTTCCGCCTTCGCGGGACAAATCCCTTTGACACGTTCTGACCGATTATAAGAAGTTTAAATTCGTAATTAATAATTACATTATAAAGATTGGAGGCAGTATGAATATTGTATCAAAAGCAATAAAACGAATTCAAAATAAAGGATTAATGGAAACCGTTAAACTCACATCTAATATAACCTGCGGGTTAATGGATTTTTATTTAAATCCTTTTGCGAAAAAACAGAGTAAATTACCTCATCCGGATAATGAAAAAATAAAGAGTAAATTCGAATCTTCAGGACTTAATGTGATTTCTTACAGGATTAATATCCCGGAGTTTCAAAAATGGGTGAATGAGGCAGACTTTCCGGAAAATTATAAAAGTTCTTATGGCAGTATTTTTATAGAAAAAGCCCTTGAACATTATGTGGGAGCAAAATTGCTGGAATTAAAAAACACTGATATGCTTATGGATATAGCAGCTTCAAGCAGTTCGTGGTTTGAGATGGCAGAAAAAATGTATGGCTGTACAGCATATGCCCTGGATTATACATATCCAAAAGGAATTAACGGTAAAAAAATAGGTGCTGATGCCACCAATATACCGCTTCCGGATAGATTTGCCACAAAAATGGTTTTGCATTGTGCTTATGAAATGTTTGAAGGCGATGCGGATATAAGATTATTACCGGAAGCCCAAAGACTTTTAGTAAATGGCGGAAAAATGCTGATACTGCCTCTTTATATGAATAATTTTTATTTTGCCGATTCTTCACCGCGGGCTCACCGGGTTGGGCTGGATTATCAGGGTGCTGAGAGAGTCTGGCGGGATGATGGTCATATAGTAAGGTTCTCAAGAAAATATTCGGTTGAAGCATTTTTGCAAAGGATTGTAAATAATATGGGTAATTTTAAATTAAAGATTTATTATATAGAAAATGAAAAAGAAGTTTCACCTGAATGTTATTTGAAATTTGCTGCTATGTTTGAGAAAGGTGATAAATGAATAATGCTGATTTAGAAAAAGAATATGATATTTTAATCAGTCCAAATCAAGGGGCGAAACATTATTGGCGCAATATCTGGTGTTATAGAGAGCTTTTTGTTTTTCTTGCATGGAGAGATATCTTAGTACGATACAAACAGACAGTTATAGGAATAGCATGGAGTGTAATCAGGCCGCTGCTCACTATGATTGTCTTTACTATTATTTTTGGGAGGTTAGCCAAATTCCCTGCGGGCGGGGTTCCTTATCCGATTATGGTTTTTGCTGCAATGCTGCCATGGCAGTTTTTTGCAAATTCCTTAAGCGAAAGCAGCAATTCTCTTATTTCAAATACAAATTTAATTTCAAAGGTATATTTCCCGAGGCTTATTATTCCGGTAAGCACAATTATTGTCAGCCTTGTGGATTTTTTTATTTCTTTTTTGATTTTAATCCTTCTTATGGTCTGGTACCAATTTATACCTGATTGGAAAATGCTTACTATCCCATTTTTCCTATGTATGGTTTTTTTTATTGCTTTTGGTGTCGGTTTTTGGTTTTCCGCATTAAATGTAAAATATAGAGATTTTAAGCATATTGTTCCATTTATAATACAGTTTGGGTTATATATTTCACCGGTTGGTTTTAATAGTAATATTATTCCTGAAAAATGGAGGTTAGTATATTCCCTCAATCCAATGGTTGGAGTTATCGATGGATTCAGGTGGGCAATTCTTGGTAAAAATAGCAATATTTACTGGAC
>JACQWU010000242.1:0-10651 GCA_016209155.1 Candidatus Desantisiibacteriota bacterium
GCTCAAGATAACCAAATTTTATGCTCTGCTAATTTTGCTCAACCACTATTTCAAGCACATAAAATGAAAGAATTGATCCATATTGGACAGCATCCGATAAAACATGGTGAAGAAATTGATTTATTCAATTATTGTAAAGAAGGAGAGTTTGGCAATTCCCAACCTCCAAAATCTAAATATACAAAAAAATAAAGGCTACTATGGAATATTATATATACATAACCAAAAATTGTAATCTGTCATGTCAATATTGTTGTGGGAAAAATATTATTCAAAACACCAAAACAAATTCTATCGTTACAGGACAGAAATCTCTATCAAACACAATAAAATATATTATTAGTGACAGTATTAAAAATATGCACAAAGATAATACTATTGTATTTTATGGTGGTGAACCACTTTTAAATCAAGGCGATATTATCAAAGTAATAAAAAACACCTACGATAAAAATAATTTTAGATATCTACTTTATACAAATGGACTTTTATTGAATAATATTGACCCCTTTTTACTAAAACATATTGATTATCTATTTGTTTCTATTGATGGGGAAGAGTCTATACATAATAATAACAGAGGACAAAATACTTATGAAAAAATAATTAATAATCTGAATTCTATAAAATCTAGTTTTAATGGGGAAACAGTTGCCAGATTAACTATAACTAAAGAATCAAAAGTAGATCAGGCAGTTTTATCTTTAATCAATTATTTTGATAATATTTTCTGGCAAATCGTAAGTTCTGGAAATTTAATTAATTCAGAAATATTTTTGAATAATTATACCCATGGGATATCAAACCTGTTAAATTATTGGATTTCTAATATTAATAATGGGATAGTAAAAAATTTAATTCCATTTCAATCAATAATGACATCAATTTTATGTGATGTTCAACATAGACATTTACGATGTGGTTGTGGAAGCACACTAAGAGTAATAGATATTGAAGGGAATATACATCTCTGTGATGAAATCATGTGCGATAAAAAAATAAAAACTGAAAAATATTTAATAAATGATAATTTTAATCCTGAATATTGGATAACCGAAAAATTGAATCAAGACTGTGAAAACTGTGAGATAAAATATCTTTGTGGTGGACGCTGCTTACATACAATGTTATCCCGACCACAAGAAGAGTTTCGTTTTTATTGTAAACTTACAAATGATACAATAAATCAACTAAGGAATGTGGTGCCAATAGCCAAAGAAGCTTTAATAAAAAATAAAATAGATATAAATCAATTCAATACTTATTTAGCCAGAAATGGAACAGAACAAATTCCTTAACTTTTGTTTTAATTTTACCTCTCTTGCCCATTATTCCCTCATAGTCCTATAATAAAAGGACTGTGTTTCAAAATATTAACGACAATAAAATAACTTTCTTCGCCGAAACCAATTTCCGGGGAATAAACAAAAAATTTGGTATTAGAAAAAAGGATCGCCGGGGACATATGTATATTATCGGTAAAACCGGCACTGGGAAATCAACCCTTATATCCCATCTTATTAAGTCAGACATACAAAATAATGAAGGTTTTGCGTTGATTGATCCGCATGGTGATTTAGCCGAAAAAATATTAAGAATGATTCCTGATAACAGAAAAGATGATGTGATGTATTTTAATCCGGGAGATAGGGATCATAAAATCAGTTTTAATATTCTGGAATACAAAAAGCCCGAAGACAAATATTTAGTTGCTTCGGGGCTTATTAGCATAATGAAGAAATTATGGGCAGAGTTTTGGGGTCCGAGATTAGAGCATATTTTAAGAAATACAGTGCTTACTATTTTGGAGTTTCCTCAGATGGGAACTTTATTCTGGATACCAAAATTATTAACTGATGATTATTTTAGAAAAGAAATGATATGCAAGGTGCTGAATAAGCAGGTAAAAGAATTTTGGTTTTTAGAGTTTGAAAAATATTCACCAGCTTTTCGTAAGGAAGCAGTTTCTCCTATTCTTAATAAAGTAGGGCAGTTTCTTTCTAATCCTCACATTGCCAGAATATTTACAGAGCCAAAAAGCAGTTTTGATATTAGAGATATAATGGATAACGGTAAAATATTTATTGCTAATCTTGCTAAAGGTAAAATCGGTGAAGACAATGCAACGCTTCTCGGAGCAATGCTTACAACAAAAATGGAGTTGACTGCTTTATCAAGAGCGAATATCCCCGAAAATGGAAGAAAAGATTTTTACCTTTATGCTGATGAATTCCCCTGTTATATTACTGAAAGCTTTTCCTCAGCACTCTCTCAAGTCCGGAAATATGGATTATGCCTTATACTCGCTAATCAATACCTGAATCAATTGGACGACAAAACCAGAGGAGCTATTTTTGGCAATGTTGGCACAATTATTTCTTTTAGGGTAGGGGCAGAAGATGCGGAATACCTGGCAAGCGAATTTTATCCGGAATTTAATAAAAATGATTTTATCGATTTGCCGTATTACCATATTTATTTACGGATGATGATTAATGGAGTGGTGAGTAAGGGATTTAGCGGGAGAGTTATTAACTAACTTATTTCGTATTTACATCATTTTTGAAATTATTAATATGGGTTTTAGTTATAACTATTGGAAAAATATTTTTTAAATATAGTCAAATTACCACTACCTGAGGTGATGAGGCTTTTTTTTCTTCGATAATAAAATTTTTTTCGTTTTTATCTTCAATAATATAATCATAATGTAATTTTTTCTTTGATATTACTGGGCAAAAGATATTTTTTCATTGTAGCCAAATTGTAACCAAATTGTAACCAAATTGTAACCAAAACCACCATAAAAGACATTAAAGGACGGAAAATATAGTAAAGAATAGAATGGACTTAATCCTTTGGAATTTAAAGGAAATTGGGAAAAACAAGGTAGTAGAAGGCTCATTTCAAAATTGCCCTGTTCGCCGTGTGAAGGCAGTGCTCTCCCGCTGAGCTAATCGCCCGTAGTTTAGATTAGATTTTTTCATGGCGGGGAATAATAATTATGCCCGAATCTGTTATTTTAAATCTTTTTGCGTCTTCTTCAAGATTATATCCTATTTTTGTCCCGGCGGGAATAACTGTTCCCTTATCTATTACGGCTTTTTTTATTTTAGAATAACGTCCTACAACAACACCTTCGAGAAGTATTGAATCGGTGATTTCACTGAAACTGTTGATTCTTACATTATTTGAAAGAATCGAATTTTGCACTTTCCCTCCGCTTATTATTGAGCCGCTCGAAACAATAGAATCCAGAGCTATTCCGCGGCGTCCGCCTTCAGATGATTCCTGCGCAAAAACAAATTTTGCAGGTGGACATTGAAGTTGATAAGTGTGCAGCGGCCAGGTTGGATCATATAGATTGAACTGCGGATCAACCGATATCAGGTCCATATTTGCTTCCCAGTATGCATCTATAGTTCCAACATCACGCCAGTATTTTGCTTTCTTTTTATTTTCATCTTTAAAATTGTAAGCAAAAATATTTTTTTTCTCTCTGACCAGTTTTGGTATTATATCTTTACCGAAATCATGGTGAGTATCTGTTAATGAATCATCTTCCAATGCTTTAAAAAGTGTATTTGTGTTGAATATGTAAATCCCCATAGACATAAAACATTCATTTTCGCTGAAAGGAAGCGGCTTGCATTTTTTTGGTTTTTCTTCAAAGTTGATTATTTTATAATCTTCTTCTATTTCCAGAACACCGAATTCACTGCATTTATCTATCCCCATTTCGATTGCCGCAACGGTCGCTTCGGCATTTTTGCTTATATGATAGTCAAGCATTTCTCTGTAGTTCATTTTATAAATATGATCACCGGAAAGAATTATTACATAATCAGGATTTTCTTCCCTTATATTGTATATATTTTGATAAACAGCATCAGCTGTGCCGCGGTACCACTCTTCACTTATTCTTTTTTGCGGAGGGATAACATCAATGTATTCATATAAGTCTGTACTGAAGATGTTCCAGCCGAGATTTACATGCCGTGTTAATGAGAAAGATTTGTACTGTGTCAGGATGAAAATTTTACGTAGAGAGGAGTTAACGCAGTTACTGAGAGCAAAATCAATAATTCTATATATTCCACCAAACGGGACAGCAGGTTTTGCTCTGTCTCTTGTGAGAGGGTAAAGCCGTTCTCCTTTACCTCCAGCTAGGATTGTCACTATAACTTTTGACATAATAGAATCCTTTCAGAGACAGAAGATACTCTGCGGTATGCTACAGGGTTCTTCATAATATTTTAAATTATAACATATTGTTTTGAAAAATCAAAATTTAATATTTCTCTGCGAGAAATTGCAGAGAAATATTAAATTCCCCATCTTGAATTTTTGGTAGGGGTTCGATTTATCGAACCCGTTTACGGGCTTGATAAATCAAGCCCCTACAATATTAAATTTCATTTTTTATCAAGATGGGAAATTTCTAGAGAGAAATTGCATGTTTTGACAAAAATAGATATTTTAGGATATAATAAGGAGATATATCTGTATTATGGTTAATACTACAATCTAATTAATTTTAGTTTGAATGTATTTATATATGCTATTATCTGTATAAAAAAAGGAAAATATATGAAAGTATTTTTTATTAGCACAGAGTACCCTCCATGCAAATCTTCCAGTGCTGATTATGTTTCCAATCTGTGTCAGCATTTTAAGTGGAAATCAGAAATAGATCCTTACATAATAACATCAGTTATGCCTAATATTCCTTTTACTCAGGTTACGGACGATGGTATTTATATTTTCCGCATTATGGAGCATTGGGGGATAAAGGAGTTAAATAGAGTATTTAAATTGATAAAGAAAGAAAATCCTGAAGTAATTCATATACAATATAATGATGATAATTTTTCAAAAAAGTGGATGCTGAATATTCTGCCGTTTTTAATTAAAAAATACAGGCGCAATATTAAGATTATAAGCAGTTTATATAATGTTGAAAAAGAAAAAAAATTAAATTCTACCGGTATGGATCGTTTGCTTGCATCAAGCGACATAGTTATTGCAAAAACAGATTATGATTTTGATGTTTTAGTTTCCTTATTTCCCCATATTCAAAAAAAAGTAAAGAAAATATATGTCAGGCCTAATATTATTTATAATCCCAAGATTACAGTAGACCGTGATGAAGTACGCAAAAGATTGAAATTGCAGGTAAATGGCACATTAATTTCATATTTCGGTTTTATTAATAAAGATAAAGGATTAGAATTTTTATTCCGTGCTTTAAGGCAGGTGCTTGATCGCGGACATAAAACAAAATTGCTTATTATTGGTGAACCTGATTACAGAAATAAAGATTTAAATGCCAAATATAATGAAGATTTGAAAAAGCTATCCTATGCTCTTAATATTGAATCTGAAATTTTTTGGGCGGGATATTGTTCTCCAAGAGATATTTCCATGTGTTTATTGTCTTCAGACATGGCAATTCTGCCTTTTATGGATGGAGAACCTTGTAAACACAGCAGTTTCTGGTCAGTGCTTGATCATGGAGTCCCGACAATCAGCACTTTTAATCCATCAAAATGTTTACCGGAAGGGATTAAAAATGAGGAAAATGTTATACTTATTCCTAGAAATAAAGTTGATGAGTTAGCGCTTATAATAACTAAATATATACAAGAACCGGAATTATTGAGACAGCTTGGTGAAAGAGGCAAAAAATTAGTTGATGACAGATACTCATGGGAAAATGTTGTAAACAAATTGATAAGTATTTATAAAGAAAATGGTTAATTTAAACAATTTAAAGTCCAAAATTTAGGAAGGAAAACTAATTAAGTGCCATTAACGCCATCTCCCAAAAAAATATTGATTATTCAAATAAGACGAGTTGGCGATATAATTCTTACAACTCCGGTTATAAGAGCAGTGCGCAGTGCATATCCGGAAGCCCATATTGATTTTTTATCCAATGATTTATCTAAAGATGTTTTAGATGGTAACCCATACCTTAATGAAATAGTAGTGATGAATGAAAAAAAAACCCGAAGCTACTTAGATCAGTTAAAATTTATTTTATATGTGAGAGAACGAACATATGATATGATTTTTGATTTTTTAGGTACATCACGAAGTGCATTTATTACAGCTTTTAGCGGTGCTGACAGTAGAATTGGATTTAAATTCAGAGGAAGGCATTGGGCCTATAATTATAAAATAAAACCGGATTATTCTCATAAGTATGTTGTAAATTATAAATTTGATTTGCTTAATGCAGTCGGTATCCCAGGAGAGGCTGCTGCTCTTGAGGAAATTTTTATTCCCGATATTTCAAAAGAAAAAGTAAACAGGTTTTTTTATGAAAAAGGCATCACTGATAAAGATATTATTATATCGATTACTCCTACAAGCCGGAGAAAAACACGGATGTGGACCCATGAAGGATATGCCCGCCTTGCTGATATATTGATAGAAAAATATAATGCGAAAATCATTTTTGTCTACGGCCCGGGTGAGGAAGAAGTTATTAATAAAATAATAAGCATGATGAATAAAAAAGCAGAAGTTTTTCCTCCTGATACGCTTAAAGAGCTTTCTTTTTTAATTAAAAAAAGCAGGTTTTTAATAGGAAATGATAATGGGCCTACACATATTGCCGTGGCTATGAAGACGCCCACCTTAACAATATTCGGACCAAGTGAAGATTGGAAATGGGCTTCACCGGAAAAAGCAATACATAGAATAATAAAAAAGAAAAATTTGGACTGTCTCGGATGTGGAAAACATGAATGTGATAACCATATCTGCATGACAACTTTGTCATATAAAGACGTGGAAACGGAATTCAACAAGTTGAGAAAAGATACTTTAAGGATTGGAGATGAATAGTCAGGTGATTTTATGAAAATTAGTATCCGTTTTCCAGTGCATATATTGTACCTTATTGTTATATTTTTAAGCGGTATATGCATTTTTACATTATTCAGATTGCTGCTTTTAATTAATAATTTAAAATATTTAAATAATGAAACCGTTAAATTTTTATTTTATGCTTTGTTTAACAGGGGGCTTTTATTTGATGCTGTTATAACCGGATATATTATACTCCTGCCGCTTCTAATCCTTTCAATTGATTATTTTATCAGTATGAAAAATAAAATAATCCGCAGAATCACGAATATTTATTTAATCATATTCTTTACAGTAGTATTTGCAATTTCCGCTTCTGACATCCCATATTTCACATACTATAATTCAAGGATCACCAGAACTATATTAAGCTGGTTCGAACCTGAAAGCATAAATACTATGTGGAAAGTTTTTTTTGCGGATAAATATTATCTTTTATATTTATTTGTTTTTCTTTGTATTTCTATTTTTTTTGGTGTTTATATTAATTTTATATATAAAAGATTTCTGTTTAATGATGACTATTTTTCTTATGATAAATTTTATAAAAAAATAGCGGTATTTTTATCAAGTATTTTAATTTTGCTTATAGTTTTAAGAGGAGACTGGAAACTGCATAATAAACCGATTGGAACGGAGAATGCATTTTTTTCTGATAATGCTTTTATGAATCAATTAGGTATAAATCCTGTTTTTAATTTTGTAGATAGTTTTCGGGCATTCAGAATAAATTATTTTAATGATAAAGATGCGATAAAAAATGTTCGAAATTATCTGAATATAAATTCCGGATATAATTCACCGATTGCAAGAGAAGTAAAATTTAATGAAAAACCTATAAAAGCAAACATAATAATTATTATTGTGGAAAGCTTAAGTGCCGCTAAAATGGGCAGTTTTGGAAATCCTTTTAATATTACTCCTTTTTTAGATGATATCTCAGCCAGAGCTTTAAGCTTTGGAAATATTTATACTGCGGGAATACATACTTATAATGGTATTTTTTCAACTCTTTTTTCATTACCTGCGCTCATGCAGAATAAATTAATGGCATCCACAAGTACAGCAAATCAGTCGTTTTCAGGACTATCAAATAATTTGATAAAACATGAATATCAGACAATTTTTTTCTGCACAGGGGATAAGAGTTTTGACAATATGAATGGATTTCTGCTGCATAACGGTTTTCAGAGAATTGTGAGTGATATTGATTATCCAAAGGAAATGATTGCAAGTTCCTGGGGTGTTGCGGATCATAATATGTTTGATTATTCAATAGGGGAACTTAATAAACTTTACAAAAACAATAAACCATTTTTATCGGTTTTTTTAACTGTATCCTCCCATATAGGTTTTAAAATACCTGCAGTGACAGATTTTAAACCCGTATCAAAAAAAGCAGAAGATCAGATTTATGAATATGTTGACTGGGCAATAAATAAATTTATAAAAGAGGCAGAAAAACAAACTTGGTATGACAATACAGTCTTTGTGATTGTTGCTGACCATGGGCAGAAATTTGATACTGAATATGATATGTCTCTTACGTATCACCACACGCCTTTAATTATTTTTTCACCCAAACTTATAAAACCCCAAAGGAATGATAATCCGGGTCTGCAGATTGATATATTTCCAACACTTATGGGTATTTTAAAAATACCATATATAAACAATACTCTCGGTATAAATTTAAATTGTGAGAAAAGACCTTTTGCTTTTTTTAGTGCAGATGATAAACTTGGATGCCTGAACGAAAAATATTTTTTAATAATTAGAAATAATAATAAAGAATCATTATATCGATACAAAACAAAAGAAGTAGTTGATTGTATTAAAGAAGAACCTGACCTGGTGAATGAAATGAAAAGGTATAGCTATTCAATGCTGCAGACAGCACAATGGCTAATAGAAAATAGAAAAGTAAGTATGCAGTAATTTCTTAGAAATATTTGATAGTTTCTGTGTAATTGTGTTAATATTAACTAAAAAGGCAGGTAAATATATAATTATGAAAATTGATATGCATGTACATTCAATCTATAGCGGGGATAGTACGCTTGAACCGCGTGAAATGATTAAGAAAGCAAAAGAGATAGGGCTTGATGCAATATGTATTACCGATCATCACAGTTTTATCGCAAGCCAGTTCGTAGAAGATGTGGCAAGAAAAGAAAATTTTAAAATATTTCGCGGAGCGGAATATCATTCTGAATGGGGACATGTGCTTATATATGGTGTGTATGATGATAATTTTAATTCCGGAAGATATTTACCCATTCAGGAAATTATCGATAAAATACAAAAAGAAGGTGGAGTTGTTGTTCCAAGTCATCCTTATCATAGAGGGTATTCCCGTTATCTGGGTGATAATATATTTAAACTAAAAAATTTATATGCAATGGAGACATATAATGCAAGAAGAACTGATGAAGAAAATAATCTTGCGCAAAAAGCAAGTGTAATGCTGAAACTGCCTGGGATAGGATCCTCTGATGCTCATTCTGTAGAGGAACTTGGCAGAGCTTATACAGTTTTTCAGGATCATATCAGCAATATAAAGGAGTTAGTAACTGCTCTTAAAAGAGGCAGATTTAAACCTGAAGTAGCAAAAATATAATTATTTAGGTATATAGACTGAAGGCATAAGGCTTTTAGGTAAAAGCCGCGTATGGGACTAATGTCCTTCAGCCTTCAGCCTAAATACCTGAAATAATAAGGAGTTAGATATGGTTAATGGGAAAGGTTTTAATAAGAATGAAAAAGTATTCTGGGAAAAAATTTTAAGTGAATTTACTGATATTACAGGACTTGAGGCAAATATTGTTGATCCTAAAGGACAGGTACTGGTTAAAACTTTTGAAGATGAAGATTTACCCCGCTATTGTTCATTGATTCGAAGTACGGAAAAAGGCCGGAATGGATGCCTTAATTCTTATGCTGCTCTTGCTAAAAAAGTAATTAAAACAAGACAGCCTCAAGTTGAAGAATGCCACGCCAAGTTAATAAATATGGGGATCCCGTTCACTGTCAGCAATAAAAAAGATTATGTAATCATTATTCATCATATTCTAGGGGACAGAATAGGGAAACAGCATAAGGATTTTATTGCCAAACTGGCCAAAGAACTTAAATTAAAAAAAGCAGATCTGGAATCCTGTTTAAAAGTGTTGAAATAAAACACTGGATCAAAGATAAATTAATATGCAACATGTTATGCAATCTTGTAACCAAACTGATGATTGTTGGGCTTATTGATAATAATGATAATTTGCAGTATGTTAAAGGTTATAATATAAGTGAAAATATTATAAATACATTTAAAATTCCACTCGAAGTCGCTTTTATTGAGAGATCTATCCTGAATGAAAATAAGACATTTCAAGTATCAAATGTGGAAAAGAAAAAACGTTTTACTCATATATTTGTTCTGCAGACAAAAATCAAGTCTTTTTTAGCAGCTCCGATTAAACACGGTAATGAGAATCTGGGAATATTATATGCATGTAAATTTAAACCCCACAAATTCAGCAAGTCGGATGAAATTTTGCTGATGAACCTTTCGGATATAATTGCCAATGCAATTAAAAAAATTCGTGTTCATAATGAGCTGCGGGAAAATTCAGAACGATTTGAATTAATAAGAAGGATAATGGATCAGACTTTTCCAATGCTGGATTTAAATGATTTATTAAATGAAATTGTTAAAATTACGGCAAAAGTCATGAATGTTGAAAATTGTAATATTTTTTTACGAAACAATTCTGTGGAAAAG
>JACQWU010000242.1:10669-13871 GCA_016209155.1 Candidatus Desantisiibacteriota bacterium
GTTGGTGAAGGATTAACAGGCTGGATTATAAAATACGGTGACACTATTAATACAGATGATGTTTTAAAAGATATAAGATGGAAGGGGAAGTACAAGAAAAACACACAGAGTTATCTGGGAATTCCTATACTGGATAATCAGGAAAAATATATACAGGGAGTAATAAATGTCAGTAATAAAAAAATATCATCTGATGCGCAAATTTATAAACAAAATTCTGCCGCTAAATTATTTTTAAAGGGTGATGAATATTTATTAACCATGGTTGCAAAACATATTTCCCTTGCTATCGACCGTAATAAATTGTGGGAGGCCACGCAGGAAAACAGCCGTTTGAACCTTTTGCGCCAGATAATCCCCGGAATTGCCCACAATTTACGTTTTCCGCTTTCGCAATTAATAGGTTATATAAAAATGTTTGAGCAGGATGTTAAGTTTAAGGAATACGCTGTTGAAATGCAGGATGTTGAAAAATTGATTTTTCATCTGCTTCTTATGATTCAGAATTATATGCATTTTGATTTCAGTCTTACACAGAAAGACCTTCTCGAAATATTTGATGTAAATGGAGCGATTAGTGAAATTGAAGGTGAACTAAAAAATATCAATTATTTTGAAAATATAGAATTTGAGAAAAAATTAACAGATATGCCTACGCAAATAATGGGGATTAAAGCCACAATAAAAATTGCGCTGTCTAATGTAATTATAAATGCCATAGATTCTATTAAACGCGGAAAGAGCAAGGCTTCGTCGGGTAAGGTTGTAATAAGTACTGACAGATTTTTGGATAATATAAAAATTTTGATATCCGATACGGGTGAAGGATTAAATTTAAAAAATCCTGAGCAGGCTTACAGATGTTTTTTTACAAGCAAAGATTCCAGAGGTATAGGGATAGGACTTACAATTACCAAGAAGATTATTGAAGAATATAACGGTTCAATAAAATATTTTAGTCCCGGGATACTGGGTGAAGGAACCACATTTGAAATAAATATTCCCTGTACGCAGGAGGTTTAATTCATAAATATGGAGTGGAGGAATAATGTCATTTCGTATATTAGTGGTCGATGATCAGGAAAAGACAAGAGAGGATTTAAAAGAACTATTTCATGAAGATGGCAATTATGTAGATACCGCCTGTGACGGGGTGGAAACCATGCAAAAAATAAAATCGAGCCATTTTGATCTTGTCAGTCTCGATATGGTTATGCCCGGGAAAAATGGGCTTGAAGTAGCCAAGGATATACGCGAAATAAACAAAGATATCTGTATTATGCTTATTACTGATGAGGAATTACTTAAAAGAGAAGGTTATGATAAGGATAATATTATCGGAGAACTTATAAAGATAGGTAAGACATTTACTCCTATATATAAAGATTTTTTTACAAGTTACGGGAAAAAAGCTTTTTCTCCGAATATGCGCACTGAAATTTTAAAAAAAGCGCATGAATTAATAATGTCAAATGTTGTAATAAATGAAAAGCTGATAGTAAATCACGGTCCGGATGTGAGTATTAATGAAAGTGAAAAAAAAGTACTTTGCCGTCTTTTCTATGAATGTGAGAAAATAACTATTAGTCCTCTTACATCAGGATACAGCGGGGCCAAAGTTTTTAGAGTTTCTCCTGAAATAAAAGGACATGGGCAGGATGAAGTTATTGTTAAAATTGACTGGGCTGAAAATATTTATAAGGAAAGCAGAAATGTTAAGATGTTTGTTGAAAACTGGCTTGGTTTTTACAAGGTATCACATATAAAAAATGTCTGCTATTCAGGTGAAATGGGAGGAATTATTTACACTCTTATTGAGGGCAGTCTGGAGAATTTAGTAAGTTTTATGCGTTATGTACAGATAAATCCCTTAAAAAAAATTGAAAAAGTCCTGGAAGAGCTTTTCCTACGGACTTTTAAAAATTGGTATAACAATAAAGAAAGCAGAGCTTTTCTTATTCATGTGGTTTTACAGGAAAAAATAATGAATATGGATATGCTGAAAGGTTTAGTGAAAAAATATTTTCCTGATTTTAAAGATAATGCGCGTGTAACTATAAATGGTATTAGTGACAAAGTGATAAATCCTATATATGCATTCAAAGGTCTTAATATTAACGATCATATTCATAGCTATTACAGTTATATTCACGGGGATTTAAATGCGAGCAATATTCTTATAGATACCCATAATAATTGTTATGTTATAGATTTTTTCTTTACTGATATAGGTTTTATTTTGCAGGATTTTGTTTTAATGGAACTTGATCTTAAATTATTTCTTTTAGATAATTTTCCTTTGGAAGAAATCTGTCAGTACGAAAAACAGCTAATAAAACAGGATAGTTATAGTAAAAAAATTATTTTTACAGAAAATAACAAAAAAATAAAAAAAATTTATCAGACAATTCTTATTATAAGAAGGATTGCCGGAGAAATAACTATACCTAATAATAATATCAAGCATTATTATATTACCTTATTTTATTATAATCTGCTTGTACTGCGATGGCGTCCGGTTAACGTTATTCAGGCAAAGAGAGATTTTGCCGTATATTCAGCAATGCTCATTTATGAGAAATTTTTTAAATAGATTGAGCTTAACTAAAGTGTTTAAATGGAACTTTTTGAACAAAATAGAATTTTAAATTTGAAAGAGAATGCACCTCTTGCCTACCGTATGAGACCAAAAGATTTTTCTGAATTCATAGGGCAAGAACATATTGCGGGAGAAAACAGTCCTCTTTTTCGCGCTATTTCATCCCGAAAATTAAGATCATGCATTTTTTATGGTCCGCCGGGAACAGGTAAAACCGCGCTTGCTAATTTAATCGCGGTATATACCGGATCATTTTTTGTTCCTCTTAATGCTGTAACTGCAAAAATAGAAGATATCCGCACTGTAATAGGCAAAGCCAAAGAAAATCTCGGAATGTATAATAAAGAGACCATTCTGTTCATAGATGAAATACACCGCTTTACCAAAGTGCAACAGGATGCGCTTTTGCCTGATGTTGAAACCGGAAATGTAATATTAATAGGTGTAACAACGGAAAATCCATATTTTTCAATTATCCCCGCGCTTGTTTCAAGAACTTCTATTTTTGAATTTAAACCTCTTACTTATGAACATTTAAAACTTATTATAAAAAAAGCTATTATAGATAAAGAACGCGGTTTGGGAAGAATTCCTCTGGTTATA
>JACQWU010000263.1 GCA_016209155.1 Candidatus Desantisiibacteriota bacterium
GATTCTAATACCGCAGTATACATTTGTATATGTAATTCGCGGAGTTTTATTATTCCATCTATGGCTTTTTCTAAGGGAATTGGATTTGCAGTTTTTTCTAAATGATTAATGAATTGACACAAAATAAATAATTCCTATCAGAGAGAGAAAAACCATGTAAATCTGCTACAGAATTCTTTATAAAGTTTTTAGTTGATTTTTTTAAGAAATTTATTAATATTTAATTCAATAGATAAAAACAGGAGAAGCTAAATGAGAAAGACATTAAATGCAATTTATAATGGGAAAGTGTTACTCCCTGAAGAATTATTGGAATTAAAACCAAATACACATGTAAAAGTAACAATTGAGCTTGTTAAAGAAAAAAAAGCTAAAAAACGTTCTTTTCTTAATACAGCAAAATCTCTTAAAATAGAAGGTCCAGTTGATTGGTCAGCGAATTTAGAAGAATATCTCTATGGAGAAAAAAAACTTGTATAAAAAAGTTTTTCTTGATACATCATATGCTATAGCCTTATCAAATTTAAAAGATCAATATCATCCCAAAGCTGAAATAATTGCAAAACAAATAGAATTTAAAAATATTCAATTAATCACCACTCATGCAGTAATAATAGAAATTGCTAATACTCTTGCCAAATTATGCTATCGTAAAGCTTCTATTGAATTAATAAATTCACTGGAAGAAGATACAAATGTTGAAATAATTCCTGTCTCAGAACATCTTTATAAACGCGCACCGTCTTTACAATTAAGAAGATTTTGGACAATGCTTGCTCATACACATGCACAACTCTGGAATGCAAGTCAGGTATCCAATAATTTGGGAGTATCAGCTCCTACAATTATATTTTGAATATTTTTAACTGATCGTTTTAAAACTTTATTCATATATTTCAAGCAAGTCTTTCATTTTATTTTTTAATCTGTATGAAAATTTTTTGCCTGTAATCATTTTTTCTAAATCATCACGCATTATATCAGGTGGTATGTATCTCATTATTCTAAATAATTCGTTGAATAAACTTCTGGTAGTGTTGTTTGAAAAGGTTTTATTTAATTCATTAACGATACAGCTAAACACCTCTTTTTTGTTATCAATATAATTTATTTTTTTTAATATATCAATTCTCCGATAGACATCTTCAAGTGTTGTTGCAGGAGAAAGGGTACAGTAATAATCGCAAATCGCCTTAGAAACTTTCTTGTTTTTTTGTCCGACAACAACACCAAGATGTGACAGAGCATTTTTTCTTTCCTCTTTGTCTTCACTATATAGCTTTTTAGCAAGTTTTTCTATTGGATAGTCATCTTTTTTCATAATATCAAACAAGCATTCTAATTTTATTGTGTTAAGTAACTCGGCTTTTTTTTCTTCACCAATATCTTCAACATCGCTCATATCAATAGGGTCGAAATCCGGGCAGGCTTTTTGTTCATTTGGGAACTGATATTTATCTATTAACTCCTGACAACAGTCATAGTTATAGTTTTCAATTAATTCATCTATATACTGCTCGAATACAGGATTGTTCAAACATATTGCTGTTTCGGCTAATATTCTGCTTGTTGGGAAATGCGAATTGCAATTATGACATATTCTTTCTATTTCATCTACTTCGTTAGTTTCCATTGTTTTTTCTTTGTAGGGGCAGGGCTTGTGCCTGCCCTTAAATTAAATTAAAATAAAATCAAAAGAAAAAGGGCAACCGCGAGGGATTGCCCCTACAATTATATTTTTGATATTTTTGCTGAGCAGACTTTATATTCTGCTGTTCTTGTAATATTGTCAAAGGCGTTATTTGTAATTACATTGGTCATTGATTCCACAAAATGAAACGGCATCCATATTCTGCCTTTTTTAACCTTGTCTGTAACAACAGCTTTACATTCTATTTTACCTCTCCGGCTTTCAACGATTATTTTTTCGCCATCTTCAATTTTAAGCAATTCTGCGTCAATCGGGCTGATCTCAGCAAAATTCACAGGGGATTTTTGCATTATTCCGGCTGAACGCCTTGTCTGCGTACCGACATTGTAATGATATAAAACACGTCCCGTGCTTAAAATAAGAGGATATTCCCTGTCCGGTTTTTCTGCGGGTTCGCGATGTTCGAGGGCAAAGAATTTACCTTTTCCACGGGTGAATTTATCTTTATGTAAAAATTTAGTACCCGGATGTTCACAGCTCGGACATGGCCATTGAATACCGGTTTTTTCTATTCGATTATAATTTATCCCTGCAAAATTAGGAGCAAGAGATGCCATTTCATCCCAAATTTTCGATGGTGATGAAAAGTGCTGTTTATAACCGCAGTGGTTCATAATATCAACTGTTATCTGCCAGTCAGGTTTTGAATTGCCGATTGGCTCTATTGCCTTACGGATACGTTGAACGCGTCTTTCCGTATTTGTAAAAGTTCCTTCGCTCATTAATATATCTTCCGCCATAATGAATAAAGATTTAATTTTACCTTCATTTGCTTTTTCAAGCATGTCGGTGATTGTATATCCGACTTTGTCAGGGAGTGAAACCCCATAAGCTTTTTCAAATTTTTCTCTTATTGCCGGATCATCAACTTTTTGATATCCGGGATAAACATTCGGAAGAGCGCCCATATCGCATGATCCCTGAACATTATTCTGTCCGCGCATAGGATTAACTCCGACACTTTCTCTTCCCAGATTACCGCAAAGCATGGCTAAATTAGCGCAGGACCGCACATTATCTGTTCCGCAGGTGTGTTCAGTTATTCCAAGTGTATAAAAAATACGCGCATTTTTGCCTTTAGCATAAAGCCGTGCCGCTTCCCTTATATCATCCACTGAAACTTCGCATATCTCCGCCACTTTTTCCGGAGTATATTGCATAACGGTCTTTTTTAATTCTTCATAATCTTCTGTACGTTCAGCGATATATGATTTGTGCTCCAGTCCTTCGGAAATTATTACATTCATTATTCCGTTTAAAAGAGGAATATCAGTTCCGGGTCTATGCTGAATATGTAATTTCGCAAGTTTTGTCATCCATATTTTTCTGGGATCACAAACTATGACAGTTGCTCCGCGCCGGACGGCTTTTTTCATTTCATAACCGATTATCGGATGAGCTTCTGTCGGATTTGCTCCTATTATGAATAATGTATCGCAGTTTTTAATTTCCTCGATTGAATTAGTCATAGCGCCGCTTCCAAATGAAAGCGCAAGTCCTGCAACAGTTGGAGCATGACAGGTACGCGCGCATTGGTCTATATGTCTTGAACCGAATACTGCTCGTGCCAATTTTTGCATTAAATAATTTTCTTCATTTGTACACCGGCTGGAACTTATAAAACCCATGCTGTCACTTCCATATTTATTTTTTATTTCCATTAACCTTTCAGCAATTAATTTATATGCCTCTTCCCAGCTTGCTTCCTCTAATTTGCCGTTTTTACGGATCAGCGGAGTGGTAAGTCTGTCAGGGCTATGAATGAAATCATAAGCAAAACGTCCTTTTACGCATAAATTGCCGTGATTGGGGACAGCATTTATGTCCGCTGTTACTTTTACAACCCGATCATTCTTAATATTGAGAACCAATGAACATCCAACTCCGCAGTAAGTGCAGGTGGAAGGTACTTTTTTAAATTCAAAATCTTTCCCTTTACCCATAGCCATTTTTTCCACAAGTGCTCCTGTAGGACAGCTTGAAACGCATTGTCCGCACAGTTCGCATGTTGTATTAAGAAGAGACTCTCCATAAGGTGTTGATATAATAGTATTAAAACCTCTCCCGACATAATCAATGGCTTCTGCTCCTACGACTTCCTTGCAGATTCTGGCGCATCTGCCGCAAAGTATGCATTTTTCATAATCTCTTTCGATAAATAAATTATGATCATTAATATCAGGCAGTTTATGTTTTGCCCCGCTGAATTTCACTTTTTTTACACCAAATTCATAAGCATATTTTTGAAGCTTGCATGCGCCGTCTCTATCGCATGTCATACAGTCATGCGGATGGTCGGAAAGAAGAAGTTCTAAAATAGTTTTTCTTACCCGGGTTATTCTGTCATTGCTTGTAGTTATGACCATACCTTCAGATGCTTTAGTTATACAGGCAGGAAGTAATCTTCTTGAATCCTTGATTTCAACAAGACATAATCTGCAGGCGCCATAAGGTTCAAGCCTTCTGTCATAACACAGATGAGGAATATGGATTTTGTTCTCCATAGCTATTTCCAGAATAGTTTTATTATCAACCGTAATAATTTCCTTACCATCAATATTGATTTTAACTTCCTTGTTTTCGCTCATAATACCCCCTTTAAAAATTTATTGTAGCTATTCAGATATTTAACCTGAAAACTGAATATGAAATTTAAATATCAAAAATCAAAATTTAGGTTTCACTTCGTGACATTTTTATGCAGTCTCTCAAACTGGATATCTTCATTTTTTTTTGTAAAATAATTTGTCCGCTGGACCTCATAATTTTAATATTTGATATTTGATTCTTAATTTAATGCGGATATTTTATACAGTAAACATCATCTTGTCAATCGTTGTTTTTTTTACTTGTCATTGGTGAAATT
>JACQWU010000117.1 GCA_016209155.1 Candidatus Desantisiibacteriota bacterium
ATTTGCAAAGAGAAAAAAATAAATAAAATAAGAGAGGATAATTATGATGTTTTCGATTTTTAAAAAATTATTTATTATAACTATAATTTTAATAGGGATTGTGAGTTTTATATCACAAAATCCGGTCGAATCTATTTTTATAAAAATTATCATCTCAACATTGATTTTATTTCTAATATGGAGGGTATCGCTTGAAATAATTTTTCAAAAACCAAATTTAAATAATAACAATAATAATAAAAATCAGAATAATAAAAAACAAGACTTGAAAGGAAAGGAGAGTCCATGACAGCAAAAAACAGGATTGAAGAAAACTATGCTCACCAATTGGATGATAATAATAAAGAAGCTCTGATCGAACATTACTACCCCATGATTCATTATATAGCGCAGAGATTTGCCCGTTTATTCCCGCCTCATATAGAATTAGATACTCTGCTGCAGGCAGGTCTCATCGGTTTTATGCGGGCTGTAAATAACTATGATGAAAAACGGGGCGCAATGTTCTCAACTTTTGCTACTATTTGTATAAAAGGAGCTATACTGGAGGAGCTGAGAAGCCTTGACTGGGCAACACGTTCAGTAAGGCAGAAAGCAAATAAAATTGAAAAAGCGATTGAAATTCTTGCAAATAATAGCAATAATAAAGAACCTACTGATGAGGAAATTGCCCTGCAGGTTGGTGTTTCTGTGGATAAATATCATGATATGCTTCTTGAGATTAACGCCGCATCAGTTCTTTCACTGGATAATATTGGAACATTCAGTAAAAATTTTGAAAAATTGTCACTTATGGATCTGGTAAAAAATATTAATGATCCGGATCCTGAAACCCGGCTTGTTTTTGATGAACAGAAAAAAATATTAGGTAAACTGATAGAAACCCTTGCTGATAAGGAAAAAACAGTTATAACTTTATATTATTATGAAGAATTGACAATGAAAGAGATAGGTAAAGTATTGAATATTACAGAATCCAGAGTTTCACAGCTTCATAATAGCGCTGTATTAAAGCTTAGAGTAAAAATAGATAAAATAGAAAAAACGCAAAATCTTATACCTGTAATATTTAAAAATAAAATACCGGCTAAAAATCAGATGGCCTGGCTGCTTTATGGTACATTACTTTTGCTTTTGACATGCCAGTTATTTGCTTGTTCCCCGAAGAAGCAGATCAAAGCGGATACTTCACCGCGGGATTGGCAGGTCATTATTTTCCCGTTGAATTACGCAACTCCAAATATAGAAATAAATACTCAAATTGCGCGGCTTTTATCTGAGGAACTCAATCAAAAATGGAGAAATGTGGTTAATTTTAATTATTGCGCTCAAATAACTAAAGCAAATAATAATACAGGTGCAAATCTGCAAAACGTTATTAATGAATTATATTTAAATGGAGCCGATAAATCTCAAAATATCGGATATTTTATTCCCAGGGCGGCAAAAATTTTAATTATTGTGGACACTTTTGCCTATTCACATTATTGGAATAATTATAATAAGATGATCAAAATCGGAATTAAATTTAAAATTTTTGAAACTGAAAATTACACTACATTATGCGAAGACGTAATTCTGGAAAATTTTAAGGAAGAAGAGGGAGGCATTGAACAGGCAGCAAGATTTACAATTAATAAAATTGTCGATTCAATGGATTTTTATAAAATGGATCAGATAGTTAAAAAAAATATTAGTATGAATATCGATTTAAAGGAGTAAAATGATATGTTGTCTGAACCGATTGAAATGAAAAAAATATTAGCTGTTACTTTACCTAAGGAAAAAATATCCAGATCAGAAAAAGAATTTGGATAAAAATATTATTAAACCTGAAGATAGTAGCGACAAAAATAATAATGATATAAATAAAGATTCAGAATATCATAAAATTGATATTGTTATTTAATTAAAGGAGTAATTTTTATGAGGCTGATAGCATTACAGAATGCAATGCCCGGGATGAGGCTGGCACAGGCGGTTTATGATGATAAATGCCATTTGCTTTTAGCCAGTGATATTGAACTTACAATAAGATATATTAATCGTCTTGCGGATCTTGGGATATCAATGATTTATGTGCAGGATTCCAGATTAGACGATGTTATGCCCGTAGAAATAATCCCTTCAAATTTAAAAAACAGAGCGCTTCAGACCATTTATAATAATTTTTCTGAACTGCAAAATGAATTTAATAATGCGACAACAAGAACAGTATCAAATATTCATATAATTAATAACAGAAAAAGTGATCTGGATTCATTAATCAATCAAATACTTGAAGAAATGGTACATAAAAATGATGTAACTTTAGGTCTTAATGATGTAAAAACATATGATAACTATACTTTTATACATTCTCTTAATGTTTGTCTTGTTTCAGTCGGGATTGCCATTTTAATGGAATATAACCAGATACATTTATTTGATCAAGAATTTGATATTATGAAAACTCATACAAACAAAGGATTTGAAATACTCAAAAAAGATAACACCCTTAAACCTATATCTTTTTGTATTACACTTATGCATCATGAACGGTGTGATGGAAGCGGCTATCCGAAAAAACTGCCTGCCAGAGACATTCATGAATTTTCAAAAATTGTTGCACTGGCAGATGTATATGACGCACTTACTTCAGACAGGCCATATCGCAAAAGACTTATGCCGGCGGAAGCATTAAGCATAATTTCAAAAGAAGCTAATAAGTATGATACAAAGATATTAGAAATTTTTAAAAAACATATTATGGTATATCCGATAGGTTCTGCGGTAAAACTAAACACAGGGGAGGAAGCCTTTATTGTAGGATACAGGCCGGGTATTTTAAGTATCCCGATTGTGAGAGTTGTTTATGGTGAAGATAAAAAAAACACCAAAGATATAGATTTAAATAATCACACTGAAATCTCAATTGCAGAAGTCCTGTCTCATAATATTTAATGTGATAATTAAATCTTAATTAGTTCGAAAATACCGCATCCATAGGTGCACCCGCAGTTTGTATGAATCATTTCTTCTGTAAGCTCAATATCTCTGAAGAAATGATATGAATCATTTTCATATGAGAATGATTCTATTTTGTACTTTTTATCAAAAAGCTCAATAAGATGCGTTAATGAAAATATTCTGTGAGCATTAAATAAAGTTTGTTGATATCCAATAGGTGCGGAAAAATAGAATGTCCCGCCTTTTTTAAGTATACGGTAAATATTATTCAATCCTGCAATATACCCTTCAAATGATATCGGATCGCCATATCTTCCGAGTCCGAAGTGTTCAAGAACATGCAGAGATGAAATTGAATCGCAGTAATCAATCAGTGATGTATCTAAATCATTCATAAGATCAGCTTTAACAAAAGTCACATTAGGAATAGCGAATGGGATGTCCCTGATATCAAAAAGCTCTATTTCCCTAAAAGAGGCTACATTAGCCACAAATCCGTTAATTCGGGATCCTATATCAATATGTTTCAGGGGATTATTTTTAAATATTTTTTGAGCAACAGTTAAATCCTGATAAAAATAATGTTTCTCGGGATTTTCTTTCTGGATAAATTTTTCATTAATTATAGGGAATAAATCCATGATCGGGAAATTAATTTTTGATAATTGCATCTGCCGCTTAAATTCAATCAAATCATCAATAAAAAAATCAGGTACTTCGAATTTTTTTTTTTGATTACCGCATTCAAATTCGATTATTTTCATATTTCTTTGCCTTTTATTTAATGTAGGGGCTGTTCAAAAAGCCAAATTTTCAAAATTTTATTGTAGGGGCTTGATTTATCAATAAGCCGGGTTAATCTTGCTTTCATTTCCTGTTTTTTATTCAATTTCATCTCAACTTCAGATAACAAATAGTTAGCTTCCTCATGTAATGGAGAAAGGTTAAGCAGATTTTTTAAACTTATTTCCGCATTTTCAAATTGTTGAAGTTTTATATATGCTTTACTTATCTTTTCAAGTACATATTCATTCATACTGCAGTATTGCAATACCATTTGATAACAATTGATGCTCTCTTCATACAACCCGTCATCGCTATAAAAATCTCCCACATATTCAAAAATTCTCCAGAGAATTGTATTATAAAATTTTTCTTGATATTCCTGTCCTCTGTTTGGATAATGATAAAGTAAAAATTCTATTTCTGTCCTGAAAATTAAGCTGTTTGGCAATTTGTTAAATTCTGTTTCAAGAAAGAAAAATAATTCATCTCCGGTATATAAATCATCTTTATATTTTTTTTGTCTTAAATCATCTATTAAATCCGCACCCAATGCGAAAAAAATATTACGATCAGATTCAATGCATTTATAATAGCTTAATAAATTAAACCTGGGAATAATTGCATGCTCGTTTGCTTTGCAGACAGTTTCAAGAAAATTTTTAACCTCAGGATGGTCTTCATTATTCAATGCTTTAAGAACCATCAAAGTAACAGAAAGATTATTAAGATATTTTTTATCCTTATTAACGATTTGTAATGCCTGAGAAAACAAAAAAGCGGCTTTATGATATTTATTACCGTAAAAGTTTGAAATGCCTAAAGAGTTAAGTTTTTCATGTTCTGATAAAAATTTTGCAGGTCTTTTATTGATATCTATTTTTATCTCATTTATTTTACTGATAACATTTTTCATATTTAATCTGGCGGTTAATTTTTCAAAATTTTTTTTTCTTCCATTGGCTGCAATCCTTTCCCTCTCATTGTCATTTTTTAAATAGTATTCAATAACATCCTCGAAATTTTCCTTATTAAACAGGACGATTTCTTCTCCTGGTGTAAAAAATTCTTTAA
>JACQWU010000243.1:0-21045 GCA_016209155.1 Candidatus Desantisiibacteriota bacterium
TGCAATTTATGGAATGAAAACATCGCCCTATTTAATAACCTTTATACGATAGATAACTTTGGGACCTTCTTCAAGGCAGTCTTCCTCATCATCTCCATCCTTGTGACCATTGTCTCTCTAAGGTACATAGAGCGGGAGGAGATAAAACTGGCGGAGTATTACTCCCTCTTACTCCTCGGTGTTCTCGGCATGATGATCATGACCTCCTCTACCAACTTCATCACTATCTTCATCGGACTGGAAGTGATGTCTATAGCGATATACGTCCTCTGTGGTCTTTTAAGAGAGAATGCTAAATCTGTGGAGGCGGCACTGAAATACTTTCTGTTGGGGGCGTTTGCCACTGCATTTTTGCTCTACGGAATGGCGCTGGTTTATGGAACGACAGGGGTCCTTGATATAAAAGAGATAAAAAATTATGTGAGTTCTGGAAGTTTTTACGTAACTCCCATGTTTGTGGCAGGCCTTGCCTTCCTCATCGTGGGGTTCGGGTTTAAAACGGCATCTGTCCCCTTTCATATGTGGACACCGGATGTATACGAAGGGGCGCCTACCTCTATCACTGCTTACATGGCGACCGGTGTCAAGGCCGCGGCCTTTGGTGCCTTTTTAAGAGTATTTTACACTGCCCTGACACCTTTTATAGAGGGGTGGTCCGGTATATTATGGATTATTGCTGTGCTTACCATGAGCGTGGGGAATATCACGGCCCTTGTGCAGGATAATATAAAAAGGATGCTTGCCTATTCAAGTATTGCTCATACAGGATATTTAATAATTGCGCTTGCAGCTGCTTCGAGAGAAACTGTAGACGGCATTTCCAGTATGATATTTTATTTGTTTGGATATACACTAATGAATATAGGAGCTTTTGCAATAGTAATACTTATTTCAAATGAGAAAACGACGGAAGATAAAATAGAAAATTTTGCAGGTCTTGGCCGCACTTCTCCTTTTTATGCTTTTATTATGGCAGTATTCATGATGTCACTCGCAGGATTGCCTCCAACTGTGGGGTTTAGCGGAAAAATGTATATATTTATGGCTACAGTTAAAGCGCGTTTTACCTGGCTTGCAGTAATTGGAGTTTTAAATAGTGCTATTTCAGTATATTATTATGCAAAAGTAGTAATAAAAATGTATTTTTGTCCTCCAAATGAGGAAACAAAAGAACCGAGTCATTCAAGTTTATTAATTTGGACCATTTTTATATCATTTTCTCTGGTTCTTTTTTTCGGATTATATCCTGAGCCATTATTGAATTTTATAAAAAGCGGAGTGCGTAAAACTTTTTAATTTTTACCTGAATCTTGCACTTCAGGATTCATCATAGAACATCCCATGTCCGGCACTATCGTGCTATTAATACCAATTAAATTTAAAACCATTTCGACGAGGGAACACAAATGAAAAATTTTCCCCTTTTACGTGCGGGGCAGACAGTGCTGGTAGCTATAAAGAATAAAGAAGAAAAAGAAGAATATTTTTCTAAAATTGAGAATATAGAAAACAAATATATATATCTAAATAATCCTTTTGAAGAGAAAAATGTAAAGATAAAAAATGGGGATACTTTACAAATTTTTATTTTAGAGAATAATGAAGTCTATGATTTTGCCGGTTCGCTACTGGAAATAAATTTTGGTAATCCGCCTGAACTTAAAGTTGAAATCCTCGGAGAAATAAACCAGAATCAACGGCGAATAAGTATGCGTTTTCCTGTTTCGTTATCAGTTAAATATGAAATTTTTCAACCAAAATCTTTTTTCAGATCATCATATGCTATTCAGGGAATAGCTTTAGCCAGAAATATTAGTATTGGAGGTATGCTGCTTGAGACAGAGAATAAAATACACAACAATAGCAGCAATATAACATTACATTTTACCCTGCCGGCATATCCAACCATGGATATTAAAGGTGAAATTAAGAGATTGGCATCTCTGCCAAATCATAGAAGTGAATTTGTAGTTAATTTTATAGACCTTGATCCTAATGACAGAGAAAATATAATAAGGTATATTTTTGATAGTCAGAAAAAACATATACTTGAAAAAACAGTATTGGAAAAATTATAAGATGGATTTTTTAAAAAGAATAATACAAAATAAAATAGATGAAATAGAAAATAAAAAAATAAAATATCCCTTAGCTGAGTTAAAAAAAGAGGTCGAGAGCTCACCTCAGTATCCTCTGAAATTTAAAATCGCGATTTCTATTCCGCATAAAATAAATCTTATCGCAGAAATAAAACAAGCCTCTCCTTCACATGGAATACTCAGGGATCCTTTTAATCTAAAAGAAATAACAGCTATTTATGCTACGGGCAGGGTATCGGCAATATCCGTTCTTACTGAAACTCTTTTTTTCCGCGGAAATATAAAAAACATAAAAGAAGCACGCTCTATAACCGTAATCCCTATTTTAATGAAGGATTTTATTTTAGATGAATATCAGATTTATGAAGCTAAAATTCATGGAGCATCTGCGGTACTTTTGATCGCAGCAATTCTCAGCAAAAATAAACTTAAAGATCTAAAATTTTTAGCTCATCAGATAGGATTAGACTGCCTGGTTGAAGTACATGATGAAGAGGATATAAAAAAAGCATTGGACGCTGATGCAGAGATTATAGGAATAAATAATAGAAATTTAAAAACATTTCATGTAGATTTGCATACATCAATGGAGCTTAAAAAAAGTTTACCGGAAGACAAAATTACGGTAAGTGAGAGCGGAATAAAAAATAAAGAAGATATATTAAGACTCAAGGATGCGGGATTTAATGCTGTTCTTATTGGGGAAAGCTTTATGAAGTCTCCGGATATTGCTCTTAAAATAAAAGAATTATGGCATTAATAGTTGATATTTTAGATAAAGTATGATATATAATTAAAAGTCTGGAAAATTGAAAAGTCAAATAGGATTATCAATAAAATGATACTCACTAATAAAAAAAACAGGAATAATTTTATTGTTTTATCAGTGACTATTTCCGCACTTTTTTTTATGACTGTTTTTTCTGAAGCCGAAGACAAAAAAAGCAATTTAAAAACTTTATTACCGGCCTTCGCCCTGCCTGATAAAAAAAAAGATACGGGACTTGATTTAACAAATGTAAAAATGCGAACAGGAGCAGAAGAGGGTGCTCCGAATGTTCATTCTTTTTTAGGATGTGATTTTTGTCATTCAAAAGTTCCGGAAAAGGGGTTTGATAAAAAACAGAATCCTGAATTGATTAAATTAGATACAGAGTCCGCGATTTGTGAAACATGTCATGTGCGTGAATGTCTGCATTCATCAGAATTAGATCCTTTAACATTAACCCCGCCAATGGATGTCCCTGTTAATCTGCCCCTCGGGACAGGCGGCAAATCAAAAGGGAAAGTTACCTGTATGACCTGTCATTATATACATGGGGATACCTTTCTTAATCAGTTAATCCGCGGTTTTGCCATGAACAATACTGATACGAAAATAACATATTCAAGAAGGCTTGATTTCTGTTTAGCATGCCATAGCAAAGATGAGGGAGGCAGCAGTAATAAAGGTGCAATATGGAAAGCGCACAAAGGATACAAAGAAAACAAATATTGTGATGTTTGCCATAAAACCGCTAATGTTGAAGAATTAAATAAAATAAGAGAGATAAAAACAAAAAAAGAACGTGATCAGAAGACGCTGGCAAGTTTAAGGGCAACAATAAAAAGTTTATGTGTTTATTGTCACGTTGATCAGGCAGGTCAACAGCACTTTAGAGTTGTAAATGTTTTTGCCGATAAAAATATTAAAGTGAATTTGGAAGAATTAGGTCTGCCTCTTTTGGAAGGCAAGTTTACATGTGTGACATGTCATGATACGCATGGAGTATCAGAGCAAAATGCGCATTATTTGAGAAGTGCTTATCTTCAGGTGGCAACTATGTCCAGCCGTGTTAATCCGCATAGAAGAAAAGATTTTTGTCTTTCCTGTCACACAAGATATGACGAACGCGGAAAGGTTGCGGGCGGACTTAAGTTTAATAACGATATTAATAAAGTGTGCACATGGTGTCATGATGGAACACAGGCAAGATCAGATGTGCATCCTATTAATGTTGTTTTAAAAGAAAGTGAGTATATGAAAAAACCTCAGGAACTTATTTTGACAGCAGATGGAAAATTAACCTGCTATACATGTCATTATACAGGATACGGGGAATGTGAAAAAGATTCTGTTCATGCTAAAAAAGCACAGGATTTGACTAATGTAACTCATTTAAGAGGACATCCTTTTGAAAATCGATGGGATGAATGTTATCTGTGTCATGTGAAAAAGGAATTTAAAAAATTCAACGCACATTATCAACTGGATAGTACTACAGGCAAAATTATTGAAGAGTCATGTATTTTTTGTCATGCCTCACGACCGGAAATAGAAATAAGTGGAATGGAAAAACCAAAATTTAAGGGGGTTTTAATTTTTCTATGTCTTGGTTGTCATCCTGATAGTCCTCATCCGGGACGAACAGTGGATGGTAAAGGTGTAAATCATATGGTTAAGCCTATAGAAGTTCCGGGAAAATTAAAAATACCTGAAGGTCTTCCCAGAAGTGACAAGGAAAGACTTCATTGCGGTTCATGCCATAATCCCCATGCAAAAGGTGTAATAAAAACATTAATGGGTAAAGGTGCAGGTGCAAAAGAACGAAGGCGGTTCGAAAAGTGCACAGATTGTCACATTTCTAAATAGGAGTAGAAAATGCGTGCTCCGGGTAAAATGAGTAGATTAAAATTTTTAATTTATTTTTTTTCAGGAAGCATTATCGGCGGATTGACTCTTGGAGTTATAAGTTATCTGGTTGTAATTCCGAGAGGTGGGGATATATTTTTGTCAATATTGTTTGGAGTTTGTTTTGGCGCGATTTTTGGGGGACCTCTTCTTGCTTCAAATCTTGAAAAAGAGAAATAATATATCCGTTTAACAAAATTTCCCATAATTGAAAAAATGAACCTGATAAGTACAATAAGATTTAGTAATAAATTTGTGTTCTATATGCTTAATTTTTTTTTGGGAAATTTTTTAATTTTTTTCTTGACGAAAAATATATTTTTATGCAAAATGATTTAAATATTTTATAAAATCAAAAGGAGTAATTTTATGACAAGGAGGGTATTAATCAGTGTATCTGATAAAACAGGCATAGAAAATTTTGCCAGGAGTCTTGTGGAATTGAATTTTGAAATAATTTCAACAGGAGGAACAGCTTCAAGTTTAAAAAATGCAAAAATTCCTGTTATTGATATATCTGAATTTACCGGTCTCCCGGAAATACTCGGAGGACGTGTTAAAACTCTTCATCCCAAAGTATATGCAGGACTACTTGCGCGCCGGAGTGATGCCAAACATGTAGAGCAACTTAAAAAATTGAATATCCCTTATATAGATCTTGTTGTTTTTAATCTATACCCTTTTAAAAAGACAATTGCTAAAGAAGGTGTAACTATTGAGGAAGCAATAGAAAATATTGATATCGGCGGTCCAACTGCAATACGTGCGGCTGCTAAAAATTATGAAAGTGTGGGGGTTGTCATAAATCCGGAACAATATGAGGAAGTTCTTAAAGAATTAAAAAGTCATAACGGAGAATTAACTCTTAAAACCAGGTTTAAACTTGCGGCAGAAGTTTTTCATTATACATCACAATATGATGACATGATATTTAAGTATTTGAAAATGAAGGAACAGATAAATTAATTGATATAGAGTTAAAATTTAAATTTCTCGTTTAACGAGTAACAGGAGGTATAAAGATACAATGGAAAAGAATAAGGTTATACTAAAACAGGCGATTTTTTTTACAGGTATGTTTCTTTTAATTATTTTTGCGGTTTCTGTGTTTGGAGTTGAAGAGGTTGATTATAGCATAAAAAATACCAGACCATGGGTAGTGGATATGTTTGTCCGCGGCGGAATAACAATGTATATGATTCTTGCATGCTCGATAGTAGGGTTATATATTACAATTGAAAAATCAGTTAAAGTACGTAAAAATATGCTTATGCCTTCACCCTTTATTGCTCAGCTTAGGAATACGGTAAAATCAAACGATATTACACAATTAATGGAGCTTTGTAAAGATAAAGATATTTCCATTGCAAAAATAATTTCTTCGGGACTTAATGAATATAGAGAAGGTATTTCCGCAGTACGTGAAGCAATAGATAACCAGGGTACAATAGAAGTAGGTTATCTTGCACAGCATTTGCAGATAATGGGAGTTCTGGCAAATATGGCGCCTTTGTTTGGTTTTCTTGGAACTGTTACAGGAATGATTAGCGCTTTTGGAGTTATCGCCGGTTATGGGTCAAGTCGTCCTGACCTTCTGGCGGCAGGAGTTGCAGAAGCATTGATAACAACAGCATATGGATTATTTGTGGGTATTCCTCTGCTTATATCTTATTATTATTTTGACGGTAAAGTAAGTCATCTTTCATTGGAAATGCAGGAAACAGCATCAAGTATTGTTAATGAATTAATGCATGGAGGAGATTTAGGTGGCATTTAAAAGAGACTCTAAAAAAATAGATCTATCTTTGCCGTCATTAAGCGATATTATTTTTCTATTATTAACCTTCTTTCTTTTGACAAGTAATTATGTTGAGCTTGATGAAATGCTGGATATTAAGCTTCCAAATGCAAAAGGCACTGAGAGTCAGGAAAGACAAAATAATCTAATAGAAGTAAGTCTTGACGGAAAAGTAAATTTCAATGGTACCAGAGTTACCAAAGAGGTTCTGCAATTCAAACTTAACAAACTTATGCATGATTTTCCTGATGAAGTGGTCGTTGTCCGTGCTGATAAGAGAGCTCAATATTCCGATGTTGTTTCTATTATGGGAATTTGTAAAGCAGCCAAGGTAAAGAGACTTGGACTTGCGGCTTTAATGGAAGATTAATTTTATTGCGGATTGCGGATTGCGGATTGCGGAATTAAATTTGGTTATTAATTTCATGTCCTACTATCTACTCTCCGCATTTTTTATTTATTGCACTTTGTATAACATACCTAAAAAAGGCAGGATTAAAATTGAGCTTAGTTTATTATTATTTAAAAAATAAAAATAGTAAGTTGTTTGATTTTATTAATTTTATTGTTTCAATGTGTGCCCATATTATCCTTTTTTTCCTTTTAAATACTATCCCCAATGTTGTATCTCAGCCTGCTTCATGGACTCAGGTTCATACAGTTAAACAAAAAGGAGAAGCAGGAAAAAGCTGGGCAAGAGGAATAGAAGTAATAAACATGGTTCCACCAAATGAAATTAAAGTTGTTGAAGGTCAAAATAAAGATAAAAGCGGTAAATTAAAAAAAATAAATTTGGTTAAAAAAGGTAAAGGTAAGTTAAAAAAGGGATTTAATCCTAAAATCAATTTTGCAAATAAGACTGAAGCCGGACCTGAAAAACTGGTCCCGAAAAAAAATGATATAAAAGAAACTAAAGTTTTAGAAAAATCAGCTTCTGCTCCGCGTATAAAAAGCGGGGAAAGAGGAGTGCGTTCTATTACAGAGAAATCGCCTCTCAGCTCTCCTCCAACTGCTAAAGTAGGACAACCCAGTAAAAAAACCGGAGGAGATGAAGGGCCTAAGGATAAATATGCGCAGAAAGCACCGCCAAAACCCGCTCCGCTTAAGAAAGTAGAAGTTGCAAAATCATCTATACCTGAACCGGTCAAAATAATAAAGAAGACTATGATTGCTCCAAAAGCTGTTATTCCGGTTAAAAGGGAAATTGAAAAAATAGAACCTATTGCTAAAGCAGAAGATAAAAAGATAGAGATAAAAAAACCTGAAGAAAAGATGGAAAAGCTTGAAGAAAAAGCTCCTGATATTGTTCCTAAACCGGAAGAAATTTCTAAACAGGAAAAGATTTTTAAGGATATAACAAGTGAAATTATGAAAAAAAGCAAGATTTCAGAACCTAATCTTACCCGTGTAGCTGAACAGCCTAAAAAAATTTCTATTACTGCTAAAACTGAGGTTGTTGCAAGTGAAAAGGCAAAAGATATTTCTATTCCTGAAGAAAATAAAGATATAAAAAAAGTTGATATAAAAGACCAGTTTAAATTAGGATCTCCTGCCGGTGCATTTGAAAACAAAATAAAAGATATAGAGGGTGAAGGGCCGCCTGTGAGTTTTGCGGTCAAAGGAGATAAAGAGTTAAGCAAAGCTTTAAGAACAACTGCTGAAATTGACAATATAAAAATTTCCGAAAAAGAAATGAGTAAGACATTAGAAGAAATTGAAAGAATTGATACTAAAACAGTAAGAACTATTACTCAGGGTACAATATTAAAAAATCGTTCTACTATTGAACCCGTGCTGTCACGAGAACCCAGGCATATAAAAATGGCTTCTCTTTCTCCTTCTGAACAACAGGAAATAAAATCAGAGGATAAATCAGAGGAAAGGAGCAAAGAAGTATTAAAACCCGAAGAGAAATTTGTGAAAGCTGAGGAAATTAACAAATTGATGGAAGAGCTTAAGAAGGAAGAAGAGAAAAAAGTAGCGGAAAATAAATTCGATACATCTTTAGAAAGTGAATTTGCACTATTAAATCAGAAAGAAGAAGTAAATAAGGATGCTAAAATTATAGGTATGGAAAATATAGTAGCATCCGGAGATAAGGGACAGTCTATTGAAACGATAAAAATAAAAAGAACATTTGATAGAAATCCCATGTCAGTTACCAAGAGAACACCTTTAACTCATGTCAGCAATGTCGGCTCAACACGACAGGTGGTAACAAAAGATATGTCCTCGGATGAAGTTAAAAAAGTTGAGAAGCAAATTGAAAAAATTAAAAAAACAGCTTTAGTAACAGGTGAAGGCGGCGGTACTGCCTTGTTTTCACCAATTATCAATAGAATAGACTTAGATAGCCTTCTGGCTCAGGAAGAAGAAATCGGGGTGTCGCAAGGTGAAAAAACAGGCAGCCAGTTTGATGGTACGGGAGAAGAGGCTTCAGGATTTGATATAAATCCTGAACCGGACAAGGAAATAGTACAAGATTTTAAAAGCTATGAAAAAAAATCTAAAAGCGATAAGTCATTTTCAGAAAAAGAAACATTTAATTTATCTGAAGGAGGAGCAGGAGGAGAATTAAGCGGATTGGGTAAGACGAGCGGAGGAAAAGATACTTTTATCGGACTGAAAGATAAGCAGCTTACGGAAATTGAAAAACATGGCAGAGAAATTACATCTTTTCAGAAAGCCAGAGTTATTAGTATCCGTAAAGGTAAATTTCCTATGATTAAAATAGTAGCGCATGATGCCACTCATACTCTTGGAAAAGGTGATGAGCTGGTTGTAACCTTAAGCGGTGATCCCGGGGAAAAGGCTTCTTTTGATATAGGTCTGTTTCGCACAGATATCGACATGAATGAAATTTCTCCCGGTGTTTATCGAGGATATTACAGAGTGATGGAGGGAGATAATATTGTAGATGCAACTATTGTTGGTTATTTAATGAATAGACAAAATAATCAACAGTCAATGGCTGCATCCAAAACAGTAAGTATTGATACTTCCCCCGGTGTTACAATTGCTACTCCTCCTCGTGATAGTACAGTAGATAAAGCTGTCCAGACAGTAACAGGGGTTGTTGATGATCCCGAAGTTAAAAATGTTGTATTATCTCTAAACGGCAGTATGCGTAATGTTATAGTTGAGAATGGATTTTTTAATACAGATGTGGATCTCTTAAAAGGTAAAAATATTGTTGAAGTTATGGCAGTTAATTCAAGAGGTGATGTTGGACGGGATAAAATAGAAATAACTTATGCCACTTATAAAGCAGGTCCAAAAGTTACTATAACTTTTCCTAACGACGGAGATATGGTAAATTTAGCTGAGAGCCTAGTACTTGAAGTACAGGGGACTATAAGTGATATTAGTTTAACAAAAGCGAAATTGCTGATAAATGATTTGCCAATGGATATTAGTGTTCAGGACGGGGAATTTAAACAAAAAATAGTAGTTTTTTCTGAAATAAACAGTGTGGTGGTTCAAGCCATAAATAAGGAAGGGACAATAGGTATGAGCGAACCTATAACTGTTAAGGCGACTGGCCTTGGTCATTATGATGCAATTATAAGTCTTTATTGGGATACTCCTCAAGCAGATGTTGATTTAATAGTAAGAAGAGGTGAAAAATTTATTTCACACAAAGCGCAAAATTTTAGAATGAATCCTAATGCCATACCGGAAGGAGAGCTGCAGCTGGATGATATGCAGGGTTTTGGACCGGAAGTTATAACACTTAGGCAGGCTACTTCAGGATTATATTCCGTACATGCCGCTTATTATGAAGCCAATGGAGATAAATCTGTTAATGCAACCATCAGTATAACACTTACAGATCAAAATGATCCGACAAAAATCACTTCAAAAGTATTTGGTCCGAAAACAATGAATGTAGGTGAGGAATGGAAAGTGATTTTTATTGGTATTCCCGAAATGAGATTTTATGCTGTTGAGTAACAAAAATTTAAGTTGGCAAAATCTTAGAAAATTTGTATAATAACTAAAATATTAACTGTTCAGGAGGATGGTTTTATAGGCACTTTTAAAAAAAAAAGTGATGTAAATTAAAATGCAAAAATCAAAATGCAAAATGACAAATTAAAATTAAAATTAAATTTAAAAATGATTGTTTATTTTATACTTAAACTTATGAAAGTAAGTTATAGTTTTAATATGTGATTTTGATTTTTGAATTTAAAATGTATCTGTTTTAGGAGGACGTATGATTATGAAAAAAAGTATTATGTATTTATTATTAGTAGTTTTTTTATCTTTAACTTTTTATTTACCTGCTGAAGCAGGGGACGATAAATGCAGTAAACAATATTTATTTGCTGCAGGATTATATGAAAAGGGAAATTTTGAATTGGCAATTGAACAGTTTCAGCGTTTTATTACTGAATGCCCGCAAAATGAAACTGCCGCTGATGCTCAGTACTGGATCGGAGAATCTTATTATAATCAGGAAAAATATAAAGAAGCCATTGGTGAATATACAAAGGTAGTAGGAACATTTCCTAAAAACAAGATAGCAAGTGAATCGCAGTCAAGAATAGGAAATTGTTATTATCTTTTGCAGGATTATAAAAATTCTATTTCAGCTTATCAGAAAGTATTGGATGATTATCCTTCAAGCGAGGAAGCTCAAAGTGCATTATATTGGCTTGGCTGGAGTTATTTTAAAAATTCTGATTTTGAGAATGCAGCTAAAACCTATGACAGATTTTTGAAAAACTATCCGCAAAGTCAGCTTGTTGTTGAAGCTGTTTTTATGCTTGGAGAATCTTTGTTTAATTTGCAGAAATATGCACCTGCGATAGATATTTATAAAAAAATTACCGGTATGCCAACTCCACAGGAGCCATATACATTAAATTCATATTATGGTCTTGGCTGGTGTTAATTTTCAGCAGGATTTTAAAAAATTATCCGGAAAGTGAACAATGTATAGAATCTCAATATAAGATAGCCGAAAATTATTATATGAAAGGAGATTATAGTTTATCTCTTGATGAATTTTCAAAATTTGTATCTTCATATCCTGATAATAATTTAGTGCCTACAGCCAAATATTATCTCGCTGAATGTTATTTCCATGCAGATAAGTTTGATTCTGCTTTGCTTAATTATCAAAATGTCCTTGAAAAAAATCCTGAAATAGATATTGCAGATAATCTGCAGTATAGCATAGCCTGGAGTTATTATAAAAAGAATGAAATCGATAACGCCAGAAAAAATTTTGCAATTCTTATTGAAAAATATCCGAAAAGTCAGTATTCTCCGGATAGTTATTATCGTCTTGGAGAAATATCTTATAATAAGGGAGATTTACAGGAAGCCATTGATAAATTTACAAAATTCACCGAACTTGTTCCAAATAGTCCCAATGCCAGCGATGCTTATTATTGGATAGGATGGAGCTATTATCAGCTTAAAAATTGCACGAAAACAATAGAAACATTTGAAAAATTAAAGACTAATTATCCTAAAAACCGTTATATGAGAGATATAGAATATTTAATGGCTGAGTGTTATTATAAAGAAAATAAGCTTGAAGAATCAAAAAAATATTATAACAAGGTGTTAGAAAGTAAAGCTGATACGACTTATGTGCCTGATTCATTATTTGGGTTAGTATATGTCTATCAAAAACAAAATGATGAAAATAGAGTTATTGAATTGCTTCAGGAATTAGTTAGGAGATTTCCGGCGAGTAAATATGCTGCGGATTCATATTTAAAACTTGGAGATTATTATTATAAGAATCAGAAGTATGAACAGTCGATAGAATCTCTAAAAAGAATTACATCAGACACAGCTTTGTACATTCAATCGGCCACTATTTTAGACAGTACACAGTCTACTTTAGAAAAACCTGTGTATAAGAATGTGAACCGGACTAATCCACAGGTAATTTATGCTCAGCTTTTAATTGCTGATGCGTATTTAAATCTTAAAGATACAAAAAACGCAGTCCGGGAGTACCGCTTTTTTCTTGAAAAATTTCCTGATAGTGAAAAAAACATAAAAGTACTTAAAGCTCTCGCATGGATTTACATTCAGGAAAAGGATTACACATCAGCAATCGTAGCATATAATGATCTACTTTCGAAAAATCCTCCGTCAAATACTATTGATGAAATACATTATAATATAGGGGAAGCCTATTATTCTTTAAAAAATTATGATAGCGCTATTTTTGAATATGAGCGGATAAGAGGAGGAGAATTTGCGGATGATGCTCTTTATGGCAGTGCCTGGAGCAGCTTAAAGAAAAAAGATTATAAAGCAAGTATAGCTGATTTTCAGGACCTGGTAGATAAGCATCCTGATTCCAAATATCTTGCTGAATCACTTTTTCGTATAGGAGAAATTTATTATTTGCTTAATCAATATGATTCTGCATTTTATAGCTATAAGAAAAATATTGATAAGCAGCCTAAAAATGAATACTCAGATGATGCGTTTTACTGGATGGGATGGACTGGATTAAAAGGTAATGACTTTAATAAGGCGATAGAGTCGTATACTCAGCTTATTGAGAAATATCCGGGCAGCGAATTTGTTGAAGATGCTTCCTTCCGTATAGCATTTTCATATATGAGTATGAAAAACTATGATATGGCTATTAAAAAATATCAGGAATTTTTAGCTAAATATCCTCAGGGAAAATTAGTGGAGGATGCAATATATGCTCTTTCTCAATGTTATCATGATAAAGGTGATGCAAAAGGCGGAGAAACAGAGCTTAGTGATCTTTTAGGTAAAGATTTTAATCCGGAAGTTAAAATACATATTGAATATATACTCGGGTTAAGCGCTTTTAACAGAGAAGATTACGCAAAATGCGTTGAATATTATGAAAATTTTTTGAAAAAATATCCTGATAATAATCGAAATAAAAATGTATTATTCAGATTAGCGCAGGCTTATTACAATCAGAAAGAATACAAAAAAGCCATAGAAAAACTTATGGAATATCGCCAGAAATTTCCGGGCGGAGAAGATTTTGAAAGTGCAATCTATTGGACAGGGCTTGCTTATTTGCAAATGAAAGAGCCTGATAAAGCACGCGAGGAATGGAATAATATTATTAATAATCCTGCAAGCAAATTAATAGGAGATGTGGAGTATCAACTTGGAGAAATATTATATGCAGCAGGTAAATTTGATGAAGCGCTTAATAAATATAAACAAATAATTGAAAAATATCCTGCTAATATAAAAGCATTTAATGCGGCAAAATATAGTATCGGATGGACATATATTCAGCTTAAGGATAACAACACTGCCATAGAGAAATTTAATGATATTGTGGTAAATCACCCGGACAGTGAATACTGGGCATTTGCTTTTTATAAATTAGTTGAGCTTTATTCTGAGATAAATAAAAATGATGAATTGATATTATTATATGAAAAATATAGCAGTAAATTGACAAAAGATGAAACTTATTATAATGCTTTATATCGAATAAGCACAGGATATAATGCTTTGAAAAGATATGATGATGCAATTAGGACTTATGAAATTATTGCGGCTTCCGACAGGGAAAAATTAAAATCCAGGGCATTGCTTGCAGAGGGGTATATATATGTTGAACAGAAAAAATGGTTTAGCGCCCGCGAAAAATTTGAAAAAATAACAAAAAATTATCCTGATGAACCGGAATGGGAGGAAGCTCAATATAATCTTGCTATAACATGGATTAAAGAAAATAAATGGAATGAAGCTATCAAAAGTTTGGAACCTTTAATTAATAAAAAAGGTGAATATTCGGATGATGCCTATTTGCTGTCAGGTATATCATATTATCAGACAGGTGATTATTCTAATTCTGTGAATTTTTTACGCAAGCTTATGGATGATTTTTCCTCAAGTAAATTTGTAGCTGAAGCGCAATTTAGAATCGGGGAATCCTTATTGGCGGATAAAAAAAATAAAGAAGCTATTGTAGAATATTTAAAAATGGATATACTTTACAAAAATAGTGAATATGCAGACGATGCTTTATTACGGCTGGGTGAAATTTACGAAATGGAAAATAACCTGCCAAAAGCAAAAGAAACATATAAAGCATTTATTTCAAATTATCCTACCAGTGAACTTATGGAAGATGTAAAAAACAAATTAAAAAAACTGGAATAAAATTATAGTAGAAGGGGGTATTTATGAAAAATAAATTTCTTTATTTAAAAATATTGATTTTTGTATTTTTTATTGGGATTTTTACAGGATGCAGCAATAAAGCTGATCAGCTCCTTGCAGCAAAAAAACTAATAGATAATAAAAAATATGTTGAAGCTGTTCCAATTCTTGAAGATCTTATAAAATATGATCCTGAAAATGCAGAAGCACATTTTTATCTTGGTATATCCTACACGTATGATAATCAACATGAAAACACAGAAGCAGCCGAGCAATTTAAGAAAGCCATTATTGCCAAACCTGAATACGCTGAAGCGCATTATCAGCTTGGGATGACATATTATGAAGGCGGAGTAGGTACAATGGAGGATGCGATAGCTGAATTTGAAAAGGCTATTTCAATAAATCCTAAATATGCTCAGGCAATGAATAGTCTTGGACTTGCTTATTATGATAAAGGACTGGAAGAAGAAGCTATTGCTGAATGGGAAAGAACCATCAGTATAGATAATTCATTTTATCTTGCTAATAACAATCTTGGATGGCTTTATTTTAATAATAAGGAATATCAGAAATCCATTGAGCAGTATCGTAAAGCAATCAAAATTCAACCAAATGATGCTGTGGCTTTTTATAATTTAGGATTGGTATATTCCGCTATGAAACAATATGACAGTGCTGTTATTTATTATAAGAAAGTTGTAAAGCTTACACCTAACAATCCAAACGCACATTATATTCTTGGTGATACATATTTTACAAATAACATGTATCATGAAGCAATTAATGAATATAAAAAAGTTCTTGAAATTAATCCATTTGATGCTGAAGCCCATTTTGCTCTCGGCAGGGCAAATGAAAAAACCGGATATCTGGAAGATGCAATTGCTGAATATAAAAAAGCTCTTGAAGTGGACCCTAATTATGCAGAAGTTCATTATCAACTCGCTGAAACCTATTACCGTAACGGTAGAATAAAAGATGCAAGTGATGAATTAAAAAGCGCACTTGCTTTAGTTCCAGACTATCCGGAAGCTAAAAGTTTATTAGGTAAAATAACAAAGTAGTGATTACGTGAAGGATCATATGAATATTTTAGTAATAGGCAGTGGCGGACGAGAACATGCTATCGTATGGAAATTAGCACACAATAAAAATATTAAAAAAATTTATTGCGCGCCGGGAAATGCCGGAATTTCAGAATTAGCAGAGATTATTCCCATTGATGTCTCAGATATTAATGGATTAAAATACTTTGCCTCTTCACATAATATAACCCTCACTGTGGTAGGTCCCGAAGTTCCCCTTTCATGTGGTATCAGCGATATTTTTTTGGAATCGGGTTTGAAAATTTTTGGGCCATGTAAAGATGGAGCCTTGCTTGAAAGCAGTAAAATTTTTGCTAAAGAATTTATGTCACGGCATAATATTCCCACAGCGGATTTTTTTATTTTTGATGAAGAGCAAAAAGCCATAGATTATTTGCGGACAGCTTCATATCCGCTGGTAATCAAAGCTGACGGTCTTGCTGCAGGTAAAGGAGTTATTATTGCTGACAATTATAATGAAGCATGTATAGCCGTAAAAAATATTATGATTGAAAAAATTTTTGGAAATGCAGGGGACAAAATATTGATAGAGCATTTCCTTACAGGAGAAGAAGCATCAGTTCTGGCTTTTATTGATGGGGATACAATCCTGCCAATGGCGGGAGCGCAGGATCATAAAAGAATACTGGACAATGACAAAGGTGCCAATACAGGAGGAATGGGAGCTTATTCCCCTGCCCCTGTGGTTTCTAAGGAAATAGAAAAGAAAATTAATGAAAAAATTTTTTATCCGCTGCTTAATGGATTAAAAAAAGACAGGATTGATTATAAAGGTGTTATATATGCAGGAGTTATGATAGAAAAAGGAGAACCCAGTGTACTCGAGTTTAACGTTAGATTTGGAGACCCTGAGACACAGGTGATTTTACCGCGTCTTAAAAGCGACCTTCTTGAAGTTATGCTGGCTGTTGTTGATAACAAATTAAAAGAAATACAACTGGAATGGTATCCATCCCATGCTTTATGCGTTGTGATAGCTTCAGGCGGTTATCCTGAACAATACGAAAAAGGCAAAGTAATAACAGGACTTGAAAAATTATCATCTGAAAAAGATATAACAGTATTTCATTCAGGTACTTCCTTAAAGGGAGATAAAATCATAACATCAGGCGGAAGAGTATTGGGTGTCACAGGTATAGGTGAAACCCTAAAAGAAGCTTATAATAAAGCATATGAAGGTGTTGAAAAAATTAATTTTGAAAATATGTATTTCCGCCGGGATATAGGGCACAAGGCTCTTAAAAACTGCTAAATTAAAATGCAAAAATCAAAATGTAAAATGACAAATTAAAATTTAAAATTAGTTCACCTTCAGTAATAACATAGTAAAGTAATGGCAGTGACACCGGGTTTATCAGTTAAACAATTGTAAAAAGATGCGGATTGTGTTTGATAATTTATAGGAATTATATGTGTGTAAATTCTGCTAAATCAACAATTAAATTTTTAGGTACTGCAGGGGCGAGATTTGTTGTAACAAAACAGCTTAGGGCTTCAGGCGGTATATGGTTCACATTGGAAGGTACGGAATTTCTTGTTGACCCCGGTCCCGGGACACTCGTAAATGCGTTAGCCGCATGTCCTAAAAAAAATCCTGCCAATTTATCAGGTATACTTCTCTCTCATAGGCATTTAGATCATTCAAATGATTTGAATATTATGGTTGAAGCAATGACTGAAGGCGGACGTGTAAAACGGGGCGAGATTTTTTTACCGGAAGATGCATTGAATAATAAAGATCCTATCTTCTTCAGCTATTTACACAAAACCGTAAAAAGTATAAATGTGCTTCATGAAAAACATACATATCAGTTCCAGAATTTAACCTTTGAAACATCCCCATTGCATGATCACGGGACAAAGACATATGGATTTAAATTTATAACTTCATCAGGTACTATTGCTCATATAACAGACACAAAATATTTTGAAGAAATGCTCACTTTTTATAAAGCGGACATTTTAATTATTAATGTGGTCTGTTGTGATTATTCCATAAAGAAAAATAATATTGAAGAAATAAAACATATTTTTTTCCCTGAAGTAATAAAAATAGTAGAAGAGGTAAGACCTAAATTGGCTATCCTTACCCATTTCGGGCTTAATATGCTTAGCGAGAATCCAAATAAAAAAGCCGCAGAACTCACAAAAAAAACCGGTATTACAGTTATTGCCGCAGAGGACGGTATGGAAATTAATGTTGATGCTTATCTCTGATTTTAATTATATATTAATGGATATTTTTTAGGATTTTTTAAAATTTTTATTGTTAAATCTACATAATCTAAATTCTATATTTCCAATATTCTGGTTCTCTGTGCAGATGCATTACGGCTACAATATATATTTTTTCTTTATCTTCTGAATATAAAATCCCATAAGGAAATCTCTGGACTAACGAACGTCGAATATCATCCTCTATAATCGGCCAGGCTTTTGGAAAAGCTATTGTTCTTTCAATAGTTAAATATACCTCAATTGCGAAATCATATCCCAATCCTGATTCCTTTTCTTCATAATAATTAATAGCTTCAATAAATTCTTCTTCTGCTTCGGGGTGGAATGAATAGTTCATTTTGAAAACCTACTCCATATTTTTTTAAATACTTCTTCTCCTTGTACTGTTTCCACCCTGCCGGAACGAAGTTCTTCTATACGCCGTTTGGCCACTAATACCCATTTTTTATCTATTTCTGATTCTGGGGGATTTAGACTTTTTAATAAAGAATCAACAAACATTGCCCTTTCTTCAACAGGTAATGAAATTGCTTCTGCTATAAGATCTTTTGTCTTCATATTGGCTTTTCCTCCTGGGAATTCCACCGATAACTTATTTAAAACTGAATACTGACGGCTCATAGCTTTCTTTTTAGTTCGCTCTATCGCGTTTTTCCCGTAGAAGTTTTTCTGTTAAATCCTGATAGACATTGAAAGATTTTTTATATTGTTCGATTGCATTTCTATTATCTTTTAGATTAAGATATATTTCACCCATGTTGAAATAAGACATGGCAAAACGTATTTTTTCATCAATGGTAAAATCCTTCCATCCGGAATAACGTTTTATTGCTTCTTCTATTTTGCTTTTAGCTGAATCAAATACTTTATTATCAATACAAATTGTTCCCATGCCATAATATCCTTCAGCGGCTTTGGCTGAATCGAGGTCAATGATGTTTTTAAACTGTAAAAAAGCATCGTCTTTTTTTTTTTTTTTTTTACATAAAAAACCATAATTTAAAAGTGTTTGCACATTATTTGGTTCCAGAGTCAGAGCTTTCCGGAATGCTTCAACTGCTTTCTCTTTTTTTCCTTCCTGCATATAATATTCGCCGAGAGTGCTGTGAGCCAGCGCATAATCAGGGTCTTTTGTTATAGCAGTCAAAAGATGCTCAATGGCTTTCTCTGTATTCCCTCTTTGTTTTACTACAACAGCCAGTTTATAACTAAAATCGGCTTTGTTTTTGGGCATATATTCCTGTTTTTTTACAATAATTTCTTCAGGTATCCCCAGAGTTTTTTTTACATTAGTACGGATATCTCTTTCTGCGCCGAATTCAGGAAATCCGGATAAGATATAAGTTACTATTCCGTTTTTGTCCAGAATGGCAGAGCTCGGAAGTGTGATAATTCCATATTTACTAAAAACACCTAATCCTTGATCAATCAATACAGGATAAGTTATTTTGTTATCATCGATTATTTTTTTTATTCCATTTAGTTCTTCATCTGTTACATTTTTATCGGTCTGGGGGCAATAAACAGCAACAACTTCCAGCCCTTTATCCAAATTATAAGTATCATGCATTGTCTGCCAGTAAGCAAGAGCCTTATCCCCTCTTAAACTGGGGAATTTAAAAAAAACTAAAACAAGTGTATTTTTATTTTTAAAACTTGAAGTACTTATTGAGGTTCCATTTATATCTTTTAAAGTAATATCAGGAGCAGGTTCTCCAACACCGAGGCGTTTAAAAGCCTGCGCATGTATCTGCGGGAGGAAAAATGTTCCAATAATAGTTAAAATAATTATAATTAGAAAATGATGTAATAAAGTTTTAAAATTTTTTTGTTTTCTCATGACAAATCTCCTTAAATTTTTCCTCTCAAATTCTGCTCATCGCTCATCTTAATTTGCTCTCATTGATTTTTGTTCTTCTTTTATTAATTCACCTGTAATTTCTTCATATTTTTTTAAAGCGTCTTTGTATTGCTCTATAGCTTCCTTTTTTTTTTTATTTTTCAGCAATATTTCAGCGGCATTTATATAAGACATCGTCATATGTAAACGCTCTTGAATAGACATATCTTTTTGCTGGCTATATAGTTTAATTGCTTCCATAACTTTTGAAAGTGCTGAATCATATACCTCGTTTTTTAAATAAATTGTGCCCATCCCAAAATAAGCTTCAGCCGACTTATTCGGAGCAATTTCGATAATATTTTTAAATTGCAAAAGAGCATCATCTTTCATCCCCATTTCCATGCATAAAAGTCCATAATCTATAAGAGTGTTAACATCGGATGAATCAAGTTCAAGAGCTTTTTGGTAGTTTTCCAGAGCTTTATCGGTTTTATTGGACTGAGAATAAAGCTTAGCCATCAAAACATAAGGATCCGGATATTTTGGATCTTTTTGAATGGAAATATTTAAATATTCCATTGCCTTTGTCGTATTCCCTCTTTGCAGAACTGCTATTGCAAGTTTATAATTTCTTCCGGCATCAAGTTCGGGAACATACTTTTTTTCTGCAATTTTTTCCTCGGGAATTCCAAGTATGCTTTTTAAATTTTTAGTTATATCTTTTTCCGCGCCAAAAGTAGGAAATCCCGGCAGAATATATTTTACTACTCCCTGAGTATCTAAAACCATGGAACTTGGAAAACTTATTACACCGTATTTTGAAAATATATTCAATCCGTCGTCAATGAGCACGGGAAATTTAACATTTGCTTCTTCAATTATTTTTTGCAAATCATCCATTTCAGCGGATGGAATACTTTGAGGTGTACGGGGACAATAGACTGAAATCATAGAAAATTCATGATCATTTTTGTATTTATCATAAACCTTTTGCCAGTAAGCAAGTGCTTTTACACTATTTAGACCTGGGACTTTAAAAAAAATAACTGCCAAATTCTTTTTATTTTTAAAACTTGATAAAGAAACCTGTCCTCCATTTATATCACGAAGTGTAAAATCAATTGCATTTTCATTCAGATTTA
>JACQWU010000243.1:21062-21773 GCA_016209155.1 Candidatus Desantisiibacteriota bacterium
CATAACTCACTGAATGGCTAAAAACTATTATAGAAAGTAAAGAAATAATGAAATAAATTTTTTTCGAGAATAATATCTTTTGGCTCTTTTTAATATATGTAGCATACTGCATTTTTACCTCCTTTAAACATATTGATAGATATAAAATATCCTTTATCTAAAATTCTAACAATAAATACTACTTTTTGCAAGTTTTTTTAGTGATTATCAGAAATTTTACGTAAAATAAATTAACTAAAGAGAATGCGGAGTAATCTTAATTTTGAAAAACCTGCTAAAATTTGGGGAAATGGTAAATGTTGAATGCCATTGCGAGGGGCTTTATCCCGAAACAATCTAAAGTCCTTATTGTATAATGGGATTGCTTCGTCGCTTCGCTCCTCGCAATGATTTTTGGACAGCCCCTTCTTTATTTACTGATGTTCATTAATCTGAAAAATTAATTTGGGAAAAATTCTACCGTTAGGATTCCATAAATCGCAACAAGTCCGGTTCCTGCTGTCTCAACATAGTTATGTGCTACAGCATAAAATGTATTATTCCCTGCCGTAACAGGATATACCCTTGAATGCGAAAAAGGAAAATACTGGTGAGGATTAGTTGTGCTGATCATAGATACATTCCCATCATTAACACCCCATGTTTGTGAAGTATTACTGGCTGCTACTACTAACCTATCCCCATTGGTAACTACAGCCTGCCCATCGAATC
>JACQWU010000118.1:0-11399 GCA_016209155.1 Candidatus Desantisiibacteriota bacterium
AGCTCGTTAATAGTATTCCCGGACTTGAGAATGCGGAAAGAATAAGGCCGGGCTATGCAATTGAATATGATTTTTGTCCGCCGTATCAGATTAAAGCGACTTTAGAAACAAAAAAAATTGAAGGTTTATATTTTGCGGGACAGATAAACGGTACTTCAGGTTATGAAGAAGCCGCAGGACAGGGTTTGGTAGCAGGCGCAAATGCTGCTTTAAAAATACAGAAAAAAGAGCCTTTTGTTTTAAATCGCGCGGAAGCATATATCGGAGTTTTGATTGATGACCTCATAACAAAAGGTACACAGGAACCTTACAGAATGTTCACATCCCGCGCTGAATACAGACTTATTCTGCGTCAGGATAATGCTGATTTAAGATTAATGCAAAAAGGCTTTGAACTTGGGCTTGTCCCAAAAGATACATATAAACATATGCTGGATAAAAAAAATAAGATTGATGATGAAAAAAAAAGGCTGCGAAATGTATTTATATATCCTGTAACTTCCAATCAGGAGTTTTTGAAAAAACACGGATATCCGGAAATAAAAGAAAAACATGATCTTTTAAATATACTTAGAAGGCCGAATATAACTTATAATGATCTCGGCGATATAGATGAAGAAAGTAAAAAAACATCCAAAGAAATAAAAGAACAGGTAGAAATTGAAGTTAAATACGAAGGATATATTGAAAGACAAAAAAGACAAATTGAAGAGTTTGAAAAATTAGAATCATGGAGAATACCTGCGTCTTTAGATTATAAAGATATTCAGGGTATTCCGGCTGAATGCAGGCAGAAACTTGATACGATTAAACCTGCAAATCTGGGGCAGGCTTCCCGTGTGTCAGGAGTAAGCCCGGCTGATATTGCCGTACTTATGATATACTTAAAAAGACATAATTAAAAGAGGGAAAATGAATAATAAACATTATATGCAATTAGCGTTAAAACTGGCGGAAAAAGGGATAGGAAATGTAAGCCCTAATCCTCCTGTGGGTGCGTTAATTGTAATAAATAATAAGATTATAGGAAAAGGATACCATGAAAAATATGGTTCTTTTCATGCGGAGATTAATGCTCTTTCAAATGTAAAAAATTCTGCGGGTTCGACCCTTTTTGTAACTCTTGAACCCTGCTGTCATTATGGAAAAACACCGCCATGCACCGAAGCTATTTTAAAATCCGGAATAAAAAAAGTAGTAATCGGGATGAAAGACCCTAATCCGCTGGTTGCAGGAAAAGGGATAAATATTTTAAAAAAGCATGGGATTAGTGTTGATGTTGAAAATCTTAATGGCAAAATAGATATATTTTATGAATATTTTAAAAAATTTATAACATCAGGGATGCCGTTTATAACATTAAAGATGGCAATGACACTTGATGGAAAAATTGCAACGGTATCAGGTGATTCCAAATGGATTTCAAGTGAAAAGTCCCGTTATCTGGTACATCAATTACGCAAAAGGAGTGATGCGATTCTTGTGGGATCGAATACTGTAATACATGATGATCCAAAGCTTACTCCGTATCTGATCAAAAATAATACATTTATGCCCCTGCGAATAATTCTTGATCCCAACTCAAGGGCACCTTTAACCGGCAACGTATTTAAAGATGGTAATCCAACACTTTTAGTAATAGATAAAAAAGTATCAATAGATAAAAAGAAAATATTGAATCTGCCAAATGTTGAAATTTTACCGATATCTGTTTTTAATAATAAATTTGATTTGCATGAATTATTATATAAACTCGGCAAGAAAGGAATAACAAGCATTTTTGTTGAAGGAGGATCCTCTACAAGCGGTGCTTTTTTTGAAAAAAAACTGGTGGATAAAGTCATATTTTTTATAGCTCCAAAAATTTTTGGAGGAAAAAACGCGCCAACCCCTGTTGGAGGAATTGGTGTACAAAAAGCAAAAGATGCAATAAAACTTGATAAAATATGTATAAAAAAAATTGATTCTGATATAATGATAACAGGTTATCCTGTGTATTAAGAAGGAGAGAATCATGTTTACAGGTATTATTGAAGAAGTGGGAAAGATAAAAAAAATTGAATATGACGGTGAAGGCCGAAAATTAATAGTAGAAGCGCATAAAATAATGTCTGATATAAAACAAGGTGAGAGCATTGCGCTTGATGGAGTATGCCTTACTGTTGAATCATGGGGCAAAGATTTTTTTGTTGTATATGTCATGCCGGAAACAATGAAAAAAACAGGCTTTCTTAATCTCAAGGTCGGACAATTAATAAATCTCGAAAAAGCGCTTCCGCTAAATGGCAGACTTGGGGGACATTTTGTTCAGGGACATGTTGATACAACAGGGACTATCACTCAGATTATCCCTGACAGTAAAGCTAAAATTATAAAAATATCTATTCCTTTTGAATGGAACAAATACCTTGTCCCAAAGGGTTCAATAAGTATTAACGGTATAAGTCTTACAATAATAGAAGCAGAGAAAGATTTTTTCACCGTTTCTATTATTCCTCATACACAGAATATTACCAATATTGGAAACAAAAAAATTCATGATACAGTAAATATAGAATTTGATATTTTAGCTAAACATATAGTAAAATTAGTTACTCCAATGGTTTCTTCCGGACTGACACTGGATAAAATAAAAGAAATGGGGATAAGATAATATATACAACAAATTTATTGGAATATTTGTAGGGGCACCCCTTGCGGGTGCCCTAAATATAGGGACCATAAATAAACAATATAGCGAAGCAGGGCAGGTGCAAGACCTGCCCCTACATTACCCATAAATTTGCTGATACCCAATAAGTTTAATTTACAATATATAATAAAATATGATATAAATATAATTTCATTACAAAAGGATTAAAAAATGCATTTTGATAAAATTGAAGACATTATTAAAGATATAAAAAAAGGGAAAATGGTAATAGTTGTTGATGATGAGGATCGCGAAAATGAAGGGGATCTTGTCATGGCAGCGGAAAAAGTCACTCCGTCAGCAATAAATTTTATGGCTAAATACGGCAGAGGACTTATATGTATGCCGCTTTTGAGTTCACGACTGGATGAACTAAAAATACCTTCAATGGTACCGGATAACTCCGATCATCTGGAAACAGCTTTCACAGTATCAGTTGATGCTAAACCGGAAACATCTACGGGCATTTCCGCTCATGACCGTGCGGCAACAATTAAAAAAATTATTGATCCTTATGCAACACCAGAAGGTTTCGCACGCCCCGGGCATATTTTTCCTCTGCGTGCCCGTGACGGAGGAGTGCTCACCCGTGCAGGGCATACTGAAACTGCTGTGGATCTTGCCAGAATGGCAAATCTATATCCCGCAGGTATTATTTGTGAGATAATGAATGATGACGGGCATATGTCACGTCTTCCTGAATTGAAAAAATTTGCCGCAGAACATAAATTAAAAATTATTTCAATTAAAGAATTAATAGAATACAGACAGAAAAAAGAGTGTTTTATAAGACGTATTACAGAAACAGTCTTACCTACAGCATTCGGAGATTTTAATCTGGTTTTGTATGGAACGACAATAGATGATAAAAATCATATTGCTCTTATTAAAGGGAAAATAGAAAAAGGGAAAAGTATCCTTGTGCGGGTACATTCGGAATGTCTTACCGGAGATACATTTGGTTCATTGCGCTGTGATTGCGGACAGCAGTTTAAACATTCAATGGATTTGATAAACAGAGAAAAGTGCGGAGTTCTTCTTTATATGCGACAGGAAGGAAGAGGAATCGGTCTTGTGAATAAAATGAGAGCATACGCTTTGCAGGACAAAGGTATGGATACTGTTGAAGCAAATAAAGAACTTGGTTTTAAAGATGATTTAAGAGATTACGGAATAGGAGCACAGATACTGGCTGATCTCGGACTTTCGAAAATCAGACTTTTAACAAACAACCCCCGCAAAATAATCGGACTTGAGGGATACGGACTAAAAGTTGTTAAACGTGTCCCTATAGAAATCGCTCCTAATAAAATGAATAAAAAATATTTAAACATAAAAAAAACAAAACTCGGACATATGATAGAAAATGTGTAGAGTACAAAGGGAAAAATAATGATCCAAACTGCTATTATGTTTGATGTTGATAGTACACTAACCCCGCCCCGCCAGCCGATTACAAAGTCAATGGTGGAAATTTTAAAAAAACTTAAAGTCCCATTTCATGTTGTTGCAGGCAGTCATATTTCTCTTTTAAATGAACAATTCTTCAAACCGCTTTATGAATTTGGTTTCAGAGGACAATTCAGCGCTTTTATAAGTAACGGTGCCATACATTATAAATGCGATTATTCAAATAGCATGTCTATTACACTTGTTTCCGAATTCAATATTAAAAAACATCTTGGTGATGCTGACTATGATTTTTTATCAAAAGTACTCAAAAAAACTTTGGAACTCAAAAAATTTCAATTACCGCCGTCTATAAAAGTAATAGGAGAAAGAATTGCCGATAGAATATCCATGGTTAACTTTTGTCCTATCGGCAGAATGGAAAAAGAAAATATCGATATCCAAATTAACAGAAAAAATTTTAGCGTGTTTGACTGCAATAATGGATATAGAAAAGAACTTATGACTTATCTTAATCAGGAATTAGCTCTGCTTATAAATAAAAAAAATCTGGAAATAATGCTTGGCGGACAAACATCCTTCGATATTGGCATCCGTGATCAGGATAAAACAAACTCAATAAGAACTTTATTGAAAGAAGGAGTTAAAAGATTAATTTTTATCGGTGATGCTTTATTTGAAGGCGGTAATGATTATGTCATTCGAAAATTCATTCAAAAATGGCCTTCTGATTCCGAATGTCCGGTTGAAGCAATTCAAACAAATTCATGGGAACATACAAAAGAAATACTTTATGAAAATAAATTTGTTTCTTAGGTGATAACAAGCAATGAGTGATGAGCAATTAGCAATGAGTGATGAGTGGTTTTTAACTCATTGCCCATTGCCAGGTACTCATTGCTTCTTTTCATAACGGAGCCACATGAACTCAAAAGAAATTAAAATTAATCCATATGATGATAAATGGCAGAAAATTGAACTGACCGATTCGTTAATTGATGCATATTCCCTTGCAAACTGGGCAAAAAACTTTTCCTTGATGACAGCCGGTTACCGTGATCAACTGGATCCGAAAGATGCGAATAATCCTGAAGTCGCATTCAATTCTCTTACAATTGCCATAATGGGAGAAGCAAAAGCACGCGTTTTCAAGCAAAAACTTGCAGGAAACACACAAGCTCATGTGCATATTGGAGGAGAAACACGTCCCCATACGCAAGAATTTATAAGCATTTTATCCAGAATATACTCCGCACATAATATAAAAGTCCATCTGCGGGAACGGGTTAAAACAACTCCTATCTGGTATTCATCTTTCGGTGTTTTTTATAATGGGTTTGAAAGCGGTGAAAATCTCACAGCAAGCCATTCCCCGTTTTTTAAGGGCGGGTGGAAGCCTATGGATTCAATGGGGAAACAGCTTCTTGCTGAAGAAAAAGAAATTATCGCTGAAGTTCAAAATATCATCAAAAATAAGGATACAATCACTCTTGCCCCATGGTCGCCAAATGAAAATATTTTAAATGATTTTGAGATTGACGAACCATATGTAGAGTACCAAAAATCCATTATTTTAGAAAAATCACAGGATGATATAAAGCAGGCAATAAAAAAAGGTTTCCGTTTCTCAATCTGTACATCCGGCGGTTCAATGAAAGCAACTACGGAACGATTATTTAATTTATTCGGAATAACAGACGGGAAGCAGTATTTTTATGATGAAGAAGACTCCGAGTATCATCAAATCGGGAAGAAAGACGGTCCGGATCCAAGCAAACCGCAGGTTTATAAAAATATCGGAGCGCAGGAAATTATTCATAGTAATAAAGCAAACATTGTTTTAATCTGGGACCCTGACGGTGATAGACTAAATATTGTAACATCCGCATCCGCTGATAAAGCAAAATATTATAGTGAACTCGGGCTTGAAGTTGAAATATTACACAATAGCGATAAATGCATAGTGTATTTTACTCCAAATCAAATTTATTTAATGCTTACTTCATATAGAATTGATGTATTAAAAGCAACTAATCTCCTTAATACGTATGATTGGTTCGTTACAATTTCAATTTCCACTTCACGCTCAATTGAAGAAATAGCCTTAGCAAATAATATCCCGGTTACTCATGTTCGTGTTGGATTTAAATATATGGGGACATTTGCAGAATGGATCGAAGCAAGATCCGATACCGCGGAATACTATACCTCCCCTACAGGTGAAAAAATAATACTCGGAAAAAACCCGAGAGCGCTGATTATGTGCGAAGAATCCGGAGGCGCGGTATTTGGCGGCAAAGATCTTTTAGAAAATAAATCCGGAACAAAAGGATTAATCTCTCTGCGTGAAAAAGATGGAATGCAATTGGGATTATTAACCCTTTCACTGGCAGCTTTTTTACATAATAATAATAATCAATCATTCGCTGATTATTATTGCAGTTTAATTAAAAAATACAATATTAAATATAAATATTTTAACAGATGTGATGTCCGTTTATACGATGAAAGCCTAACCGGCAATGATTTACAAAAAGCCAAATCAGCAGGAATTCAAAAACGTGATAAAACCATGGAATACTTTATGAGCCTTGCAAAACGAGCTAATACAGGAGAATCTCTTGAAAATATTTGTAATGAAATTAATGCTATAATATTAAAATGTGATAAATTTTTACCAGCGATAAAACTTATTAATCTTGCAGGGGAAGGAATCTTGGATGGTATTTTACTAGAATTCCAAACTTTTTGGTGCCTTATACGTGCATCTGGCACAGATGCCCTTCTTCGATATTATTTAGAAGGACAGAATAAAGAAGAAATTGAGGTTTACCAAAAGATATTGATTAGTTTAAAGATTTAATAAATTTATAAAATTATTTTATAAAGGCATCTTATGAATTCCATTAATAATTTTGAAAAACAAATTGAAATAGGACAATTAATATTTAAACCAGATCGTTTTTTAAAAATAGATCATAATCTTAATATATCTGTTTATGGTATAAATTTGGCGATTTGGCCACTTCCTCAACCTATAAAAGAAACCTATAATAAATTTCGCAATGAATTATTAAAGTTCGACCCAGTCAATATGTATGTTTATCCTTATAAACAAACACATGGTGATGAAATTAAATTAACTGCAGAAACAAAACCTTATATGCGAGATGGAGATAAATTTTATCATAGTGTTAAATTAGAAGGGCAGTGATACTAATAAAAAAGAAAAAAATATTGGTTAGTGGTGGCCTTGGGTTTATTGGATCTCATATTATTAACAGATTGGTTGATTTATATGATATTGTGGTTATTGATTAAGATGACTCTCCTTCTGCATTAAAATTTATTGCTGAATATGAAAAAAAAATATTAAGGTATATACATTTAATATTGCTGATTACAAATTTTGGGATAAAATAGAACCATGTGATTATATTTTCCATGGTGCAGCTCTGTATTTTAAATAAATTTGACTTAACCACATCTTGAAGCTATAATAATTTATTATGCCGCACACAACAAAATATATATTAACTAATAGTGATAAAAAAATTATTTCTCAAGCACTTTGGGATATAAATCTTTCTCCTGAAGAATTTCTGGATATTATAAATGGTACGAGTAATAAAAAATGGCCTGTTAGGGGATTTTGTGTTGCCCGATTACTTGAGAGTGTTAATTGGTTCGATATTGTAAAGATTATTGAGCCAAAAAAAATATGCATGCCTTTCCAGAGGTTACTACAATCATAGATATTCTGATGATCTTGACTATTTTATAAATGATTATGCTGATTTTGAAAGAATAAGTGAAAGACAGATTGAAAAGTTAAAAAATATATTTCAAAATACTAAGATAGCTCTTAAAGATAAAAATTTTTACAGAATTTTTATTGGTGATGAAAATCTAAAAATTGAGATGATTAATGATGTCCCATCTCATATTGGACAGTTTATTACACATTCTTTAATTGGGTTAATAGATTCAAAAGAAAATATCATTGCAAATAAATTAACAGCTGCTGTAGATAGATCCATGTCAAAGGATATTGTTGATATATATTTTCTTTTGAAGGATGGACTGAGTTTAAAGAGAGCCTTATTGGATGCTGACAGTAAAGCTGCCGGTATATCACCTTTACTTATTGCTAAAATTTTTGCAGAATTCCAATACAAAAACATTGATAACGAGATTAAATGGATTATACCTGTTTCGTCCCAAATAATAAAAAAATACATGATTGATGTTTCATTAGCTATTATTGAAGGCAGGATATAATTATTCGTGAATCCTAACCAGAACAAATAAAGATAAGGGCTGTCCAAAAAGGTGTCATTTCACATTTGATGCGGAATCCAGGTTTTAGAATAATGGTTTAAATACTAGATCCCCGCCTTCCTGTGAAACATACCAAGGAATTATACAGAACATTGTCTTGCAATAAAAAAATACGGATAATTGAAGGCGCCGGGCATAATGACTGGCCGAGGGTAATTAGATCTTCAAATTGGAAAGAAATTATGAGCTTTGTAAGTGGAAATGATTAAACTAAAGTGTTTCCCGGGAGGAAAAGTATAATGAAAAAATGCAGAGATTGCCATCATGATATTAGCGAGCAGGCCTTTAGCTGCCCAAATTGCGGGGCACCTTATCCTGCCAAAGAAAAATGGGATGGGTGGGGATTTGAGTACAAAAGCGAAACAATTATCTTGGGATTACCTTTGCTTCATATTTCATTCAAATATCGGCCTAACAAAATACCGGTACCTGCCAAAGGTATAATCTCAATCGGGCAGTTGGGTATAGGAATAATCAATATTTCCCAATTTGGAGCAGGTATTATAAGCATAAGCCAATTTACAGTTGCTTTTTATGCTTTGGCACAATTTGCTATTGGATATTCCTTAATTGCACAGATAGGATTATATATTAATAAAGGATATGGACAGTTTGTTTGGAGTATTATTAAAATAATAAAACATATTGTGGCATAACCGGAGAGTTATAATTCAAGGTAGGTGCAATCTCCTGATTGCGATTTTTTTCATAATCGAACGAATTATCGCAATCAGGAGATTGCTCCTACCTTGTGTTTTTGTATCTAAATAAATTGCTTGACAAGGAAAATTTATTCGGATAAAATGCCCTTATTATGAAAATTAAAAAAAGATTGTTTGAGCTTAATCTCCCCGCGGGAAAATCCGCTTTTTTGTGGGGGCCTCGAAAAGTCGGTAAAACTTACTGGATTTCTCACACACTTAAAAGCGCTACGATTATTGATTTACTTAAAACCGATACTTTGGCGGAGTATGTTTCCCGGCCGGCATTATTACGCGAACGTTATCAGAATCAAAAAGGTTTTATCGTTATAGATGAAGTGCAGAAAGCTCCTCAGCTTTTGGATGAGGTCCACTGGCTTATTGAAAATAAAGGATTATCTTTTTTACTTACCGGTTCAAGCGCGCGAAAGCTGCGGCGCGGACACGCTAATCTACTCGGCGGAAGGGCATGGAGAAAGACGATGTCTCCGCTATCTTATATGGAGGTAACAGATGTTGATCTGGAAAAAATTATGATTTCCGGTCTCCTGCCGTCTCATTATTTATCAACCAATCCTATTGAAGAACTCCGTGCTTATGTTGCCGATTATTTGAAAGAAGAAATCATTGCTGAAGCTCTTACACAAAACATACCGGCTTTTAACGAATTCCTGCATGTGGCCGCAATAACCTCAAGCGAGCTTATAAACTACATTAATATCGCCAGAGAAACCGGCGTTTCTCATAAAGTAATACGCACATATTTTGATATTCTTGAGGATACATATCTTGGTTTTAGAATACCTCCCTGGAAAAAATCAAAAAACCGGCGCATGATCATTACTGAAAAATTTTATCTATTTGATGTGGGTGTTGCTAATTATCTATCCCGCAGGCAGCCACTTATTGGCAGTTCTGAATTCGGTAAGGCATTCGAACATTATATCCTGATGGAATTAAAAGCTTATCAGGCATATAAAAATCCCGATATACCGATAACCTTCTGGCGCACCAGTACAGGAAGAGAAGTGGATTTTATCCTGGGAGAAAAAGAATTGGCTATTGAAATTAAAAGTTCTCCCCGCGTGCATGACGGAGATATATATTCACTCCAGGCCCTTCTCGAAGACGGGCCGGTAAAAAAACTTTGCCTTGTCTGTATGGAAAAAGAACCTCGTACTCTCGCAAGCAATATTCAAGTCCTTCCCTGGCAGATGTTTATTGAACAATTGTGGAGCGGTGAACTTCTGTAAAGAAAAGTATTATTAAGGACTAATTTACTTAAGCTGCAAAACAGCAAAATTTATCCCGGAAAAAACTAATTTGTATTATCTTTTTTTGAACTTATTTTTTCAAGTCTTTTCTTTTGATAATTTTCAACAATATTGAAAACAAGAAAATAGGCAATATAGGAAAACAATATGGAAACAATAGTATTTCCCAGTAAATAAATTAGTATCGTTGACTTCATGATTTTAGTAAAATCAAAATGTGAAAATGCGCTAAACGGTGTTTTCCAGTCAGTTGTCATATATGTTGTTTTAGCTTGTTTTAGTATAAACCGCCAGTTAGTATTTGTAAATTTTCCGCCGATATAGGCGCTAATACCCCAGAAAAATGTAGTGGTAATAGGATTCATAATTAAAGAGCCGATAAAAGCAGCAGTTTTATTAGCTTTAAAGATTGCCGCAGTACCAACTGCGATAGGTATTCCCAGCATAAAAGTAGGGAAGATTCCCCAGAATACTCCGATTGATGCACCCATTGCAATATTTCGAGGAGTATCGGGCAGCCGTTTTAATCTGTGTCCATAATATTTCGGGATTCTTAAAATTTTTTGCAGAAAATCTAATTTTTTTTTGTTATTCATTTAGGAATTTTAACCGTATTAAATTGATATGTCAATAACAGAAAATGTTCAATTTGACTTTCCGCTGTTTTTTTGATACATTTCATTACAATTATAATGTTTTTTAATCGATAATTGAATGGAGAAGTAAATATGGCATGGTTAAGAAAAGAAATTCCTCACGGTTTATGGATAAAATGTGAAGGATGCGATGAAATTATCTATCGTAAAGAATTAGAAAGAAATTTAAAGGTATGTCCTAAATGCAATTACCATTTCAGGCTCACATGGGAAGAAAGGGTTAATTTACTGATAGATAAGGATACGTTTATAGAATATGATACTCATCTGCAATCAAATGATCCATTAAAGTTTAAAGATCATAAAAAATATAAAGACAGAATAA
>JACQWU010000118.1:11414-14751 GCA_016209155.1 Candidatus Desantisiibacteriota bacterium
GCTATTATATGCGGAGAAGGAAAAATAAAGGATAAAAAAGTAAATATCTGTGTTATGGTTTTCGAATTTATGGGCGGGAGTATGGGGTCGGTTGTCGGAGAGAAGATTTCCCGTGCAGTTGAAAGATCAATTGATAAACATATTCCGCTGATTATTGTTTCCTGCTCAGGAGGAGCAAGAATGCAGGAAGGTACCATTTCCCTGATGCAAATGGCAAAAACTTCAAGTGCGATCGCACGTCTTGGAGATTACAGATTACCGTTTATTTCTATTCTTACAAATCCAACCACAGGCGGTGTTATAGCGAGTTTCGCATCACTCGGAGATATAATTATTTCCGAACCTAAATCTATGATCGCTTTTTCCGGACCGCGAGTGATAGAACAGACAATCGGAGAAAAACTGCCTGAAGGTTTCCAAAAATCAGAATTTTTATTAAAACACGGAATGATAGATATGATTGTTGAAAGGAGACATTTGAAAGATACGATTAACCAGTTTATTTGTTTACTTGAGCAGGAAAAATAAAGGTGCTTTACCAATGAAAAAAATACATACTTATACTGAATGCCTGGATTATCTTTTTGGTTTGCAGCGCTTTGGAATAAAGTTTGGTCTTAAAAATATCTCCTATTTACTTCAAGTATTAGATAACCCCCACCATAAATTTAAAAGTATCCATATTGCCGGTACCAATGGTAAGGGAAGTACAACCGCAATACTGGGTTCAATTTTAAAAGCCGGCGGTTATAAAACCGGTATCTATACTTCACCTCATCTTGTGGATTTCAGTGAAAGAATTGGAGTTGATGGAATTCGAATCCCTCAGAATAAAATAATAGATTTAACGAATCAGCTTATAGATGTAATCCGGCAGATGCCTGACATAGATAAAGGACATCCCACTTATTTTGAAATAACCACTGCTCTGGCTTTTCAATATTTTGCTGAAAAAAATATAGATATAGCAGTAGTTGAGGTTGGGATGGGCGGACGATTGGATGCTACAAATGTTATTATGCCCGAATTAAGTATTATCACCACTATCGGGCTTGAACACACTGAAATTCTGGGGAATAGTCTTTCCCTGATCGCAAGAGAAAAAGCAGGGATAATAAAACCCTATGTCCCTGTGATAACGGGTGTCCAGAATAGCGAAGCATTGGATGTGATCAGGCAAATATCTCAGGAAAATAATTCACAATTATTTATTCTGGATAAAAATTTTAGTTTTAAAATAAATACAATGGATATTACAGGAAATACTTTTGATTATTATGGAATAAGCAAATCTCTCAATAATCTTTTTATTCCTCTGGCAGGGGAACACCAAATTTATAATGCTGTACTCGCTATCTCAGGGATTGAGGTTTTAAGGATGAATAAACAAATCTATCTGGATGACGATAAAGTATATGTCGGGCTAAAAGCTGCCAGATGGGCCGGCCGGCTTGAAGTTGTTGCAAAAGAACCTTTAATTTTACTTGATGGGGCACATAATCCCGATTGCGCCGGAGTACTTAGAAAAAGCATTCTTAAATTTTTCCCCGGTAAACATATTTATTTTATAATAGGTATTTTGAATGATAAAGACAGGGAGAGTATTTTAAAACTTTTATGCCCTTTAGCATATGAAACTATTTTAACAACTATCCAAAATGATCGAGCATCCCCTCCCGAAGAGCTTTATACACTGGCAAAAAAATATTGCAACAATATTAAAATTATACCTACAATAGCCGGAAGTATTGAATATGCACGATCTTGTGCAGCTTTGGATGATGTTATTTGTATAACAGGATCTTTATATGTGCTCGGAGAGGCTTTGAAGGAATTGAAGGATTAGAGGGATAGAGCTTGTGCTATGAAAAAAACAATAAAGAGTTTTATTATTTATGCTTTGTTATTTTTTATTCCGTATTCAGTCTATGCTATGGATTTAAATGATTCAACAAATACGATCCGAATCTCATCGTCATTGGATTCAATAAATATTACAGGTGATTATCTTGAATATATCTCTTCTCAAAAAAAAATCATAGGGAAAGGGAATATTATACTAGAGCAGAACAGTAAAAAAATTTCAGCGGATGAAATTGAATTCGATGTGGCAACAAATATTATCGTAGCTGTTGGTAATGTCAGTTTTATAGAAGGTAATACAGAATTCAAGGGTGAAAAAGTAGTTTATGATACAAAGAAATTGACAGGTATATTTGAAAAAAGCTCAATCTATAATAAACCATGGTTTTTCAAAACTTCTAAATTTGAAAAACTGGAAAAAAAAATTCTTAAAACACAGGATGATATTGTTATGACTTCCTGTGATCTTCCTAATCCGCATTATGATTTTACGGCAAAAAAAATGATTGTTTATCTTGATGACAGAGTTGTCGCATATGATGTGGTTTTCCATATAGGAGAAATTCCTTTTTTTTATTTACCTATCTATTATTATTCGCTTAAGTATTCACCCTTTTATTTTAAACCGGGATATAATACAAAGTATGGATGGCTTTTTAACAGTAAAATACATTTTACCACACCTCCTTATGTTTATGGTTCTTTTATCTTTGACGGCTGGCAGCGGCGGGGCTATGGCAAGGGAGTAGAATGGAATTATTACGTTGATGATAATCGCCGGGGAACTTTATATTTTTATGGCATAGATGAAAAACCGGTTCTTTTTGATTCTACAAAAGGCCGGTATTATAGCCCTTCGGTAGAAGAACCTGTAAAAAGATGGAAATCTCAAGTTTATTTTACACATGAACTTCAGCCTAAATTGACCGCAAAAATGAATTATGAAAGAATAAGTTATCCTGATTTTAAATGGGATTATGAGGATATTCGTGAAAGGCGTTTAAGTGAAGACCTTAATTTTACTCTTCTTAAAACTGAAGACACATATAATGCTTCTTTGTATTTTTCGGAAATTAATAATTGGAATGAGAGTAAACAGCGATATGCGGAAAATACAAAAACTATACCTGAGGTAAAACTGGATTTTTTAAAAAGACCAATCTGGGATATAAATAAATATACAATTTATTATAAATTAGATCTTTTATATGCTAATACTCTTTATGAAAATTATTATAATAGTTATTCCGGAGTAACAGCAATAGACTATTATCTGAGTAATGCTTATATAGCGCAGGCATTAATGACCAGTTTTTACCCTTTCCCAAGGACATCGCTTTCACCTACAATAAGATATAACGAATATTGGTATTCAAGCCATGACCCGGTAAAGAGCGAGGACCGCATATATGGAACTTATGGTACTCAGCTTGTACTTACAAATAATTTTACACGTAATTTATGGAATGAATTA
>JACQWU010000248.1 GCA_016209155.1 Candidatus Desantisiibacteriota bacterium
CTAAACGAAATCCTGATTTTAGCGGGATATGATGTCGTTTTAGTTGATGATCCAGTTTTAATTGTTAAAATAGTAGATGAAACAAATCCGGATATTATTTTACTTGATATTAGAATGCCGGTTAAAAACGGATATGAAGTCGCCAATGAAATAAAAAGTTTAGCCAGAAATTGTAATATTCCTATCATTGGAATGACAGGATATTACAGGGATAAGGACTTACTTTTGATGAATATCTGCGGCATTCAAAAGTGCCTTAGAAAGCCGCTTTATCCCCTGGATATAATTTATCAAATTGAAACGGTAATAAAATGAAGAACCCTGCGGCAGACCGCCGCCGGGTTCTTCAGTATCTTAAATGAGTATTATAAATTATAATGCTTTCAAAAATGCTGCCAGGTCTTTTTTCTCCTGATTTCCTAATTTCAGTTCCAGAATTAGATTAAAAAACTCAACTGTATCATCTAATGTCAATAACCGGTCGTCATGCAAATATGGTGGTGAATCTTTTATACCTCTAAGCGGAAAAGTTTTAATCGGGCCATCGGCAGATGCCTTGCGGCCGTTTATCATCTTTTCTTTAAAAAACCTCTCTACCCGTAAATTATGCATGAGATTGTCGGTATAATATGGCGGGATATGGCAATAATTACACTTAGCCTTACCAAAAAATAATTCCTGTCCGGATAGTTCATTTTTAGTAGCTTTATCCGGATCTAACTTGCCAAGAATATTAAGCTTAGGCGCCGGTGGAAAATCGAGTAGGTCTTGAAATTCAGCCATGAAATGCACTTGACTTCCGCGTTCAAGGATATTAACTCCTTTTTTCTCGGCCTGGGTCGGATCGCCGTCGAAATAGGCGGCACGCTGTTCAAATTCCGTGAAATCTTCAACGCTTTTAATTGCCCGCTGAGAACCAAAAAGGCGTTGTATATTTACTCCTCGCAGTGATGGAGTATCAATTCTATGACGGTGTTCATTCGGACGTATATCACCGACAGTATGAGTAGCAGCATCTGTATGCCCGTTGGCATGACAATCAAAACAGGCTACTCCCTGGTGGGCAAGCAGGCTGCGGCGATCTGAAGTGGCATTAAATTGCTGTTGTGGAAATGGAGTAACAAGCAAACGTAATCCTTCGAGCTGCTTGGGATTTAATATGTCTTTAAAAATCTCATAAAAATTACTTAATGTTATTAACTTGCCTTGTGACACATCGCCCAAATCCGGTCTCGTAGATAGATATATCGGCGCCGGAAATTCCGGTAAAAAATGTTTTGGTAAGTCAAAATCAAGGTCAAACCTTGTCAGATCACGGCCGGTTTGCTGTTTGGTTTCATCAATAAGTTCCTTGGGAAAAACCATTCCGCCGGCTTCATGATGAGGATGCGGCAATGGATAAAAGCCGGCCGGCCATAGATTCTTATTTTTAATATCTTCCGGTGACATAGAGGATAATTCATCCCATGTTACATTCTTAGGCAGCCGCACTCTGACACCATCTTGCACGGGTTTTCCGCGTGACATATTAACATCCTGAACCGGTCTGTCTGCAAGGTCATATCTTTCTTCGAGAAGCATTTTATGGCGCTTTGCAAACTCAGGCTTATCCTGCTGAAGACGTTTTACAGTTGTACCAAAGTCTTCTTCAGCTAAAATTTTTACAGAATTGCACATAAAAAACATAGTGATTAAAACTAGTACAAAAAAATAACTTATCAATTTTCTATTCATATTATATTCCTCCTTTTTTATTTTTAATTTTAAATCCTCTAAACAAATTCATTATTTTAATTTATACTTTTTTATAAATATGTAAAGATGTTATTTCTGCTTTTTTATGACATTTTTCTACTTTTGAAATTTATAAAAGTCTTGCTGTACTAACAAGGCGAATGGTAATTCGCCCTACAAATACTATATGATTTTTTAACCTTGACAGATGAATTTAATAAAATTATACTTAACAAAAATCCACTTTTATATAGAAATAGCGGATATGATATAAATTTCACTTCAGAAAAATATTATAAGAGGTGCTAAAAAATGATAAAAAAAAATGTTTCTATTGTAATAATAACTCTTTCTGTATTAATAAGTATTCTTTCCGGTTTTATTATCTATACTCAATGCGAAAATTTGATAGCAAATAATATTTATAATAAAAATCAAAAAATATTAAAGTCTATCATGTCTCAAATATTAAAAATAAAAAATTCATACAATGTTGATAATATACCAAAAGAAAAATTAAATAATTACATAAAAAATTGTAATTTATTATATGTCATGATATTGGATGGAGATTTAGAGATAACCTCATCCAACAAAAACGAATATATCGGCAGTCCATATAGAAATGATTTTACTGAAGAAATTTTTGGCAGCAAAAAAATTATTCAAAGAGAATTGCATCAGACAAAGGATGGGATATTTGAAATAGGGCAGTCATTAAGATTAGAAAATTTTGCGGGAATAATGCTAATAGGTATTTCAATGAAGGAATACAAATCTTATAAAACAATTCTTTTAATTTCAACAATAACCTTCAGCATTATGCTTATTATCTCTGGTGTGTTGTTAACGGTTAAGTTGAATGATAGAATTACCTCTCCATTTAATAACCTGGAAAATTTATGTTTGAATATAATAAACAATAAAAATATTCCTGAAAAACTTCAATATGAACTGCACAAAGCATTTAGATATAAACGACCTTTAAGTTGTTTAATTGTAGATATAGAAAATATGGAATATCTATCTTCTCACTCCGGCGTTCAAAAAGCTGATACCGTTTTAAAAGAAATATCAAATATTTTTAAATCCGACCTGCGCAAAGTTGATTTAGTAGGGAGGCACGGCAAATCAAGTTTTTTAATAGTACTTCCAGAGATACAGGAATTACAATCGCGTATTGTTGCTGAAAAACTTTTTAAAAAGCTTCTGAATTATAAAGTGCCGGATGAAAATGAAAAGATACCCCTTTTAGTAGTTATAGGGATAAATTCTTATATCACAAGCAAAACTGAGATAGATGAAAACATTTTCATATCTCAGCTTGAAAAAACAGTACAGGATGCAAAACTCGAAGGTAAAAACAAAATAACGACTGCAGTATAATTAACCGCTAAAAGTGCACTCTATTTTTTTAAACAGACTCAATAGCTGAAATAATATCGAAAGGTTT
>JACQWU010000249.1:0-2203 GCA_016209155.1 Candidatus Desantisiibacteriota bacterium
TTGCTACAAATACATCATCAATCCCTGAAGTAACCGGTGATTCTGCTATATTATTTGAACCTTTTAATGTAGAGGAATTACAAAAATCTATTTTAAAAATTGTTAAAAATACAGATTTAAAAAATAAATTGAAAAATGACGGTATCTCCCGCGCAAAGCAATTTAGCTGGCATAAATGCGCAGAAGAGACTCTTAATGTTTATAAAAAAGTTTTAAACGGATGAAATATCTTTACTTATAAAAATTGTTGACAAAGATTGTAAATTATTATAAATTTTTCTATTAATGAACTATCTTCAGGTATCAAGCATTTAAATGGAGGTCATTTGGAGAAAATTGATCTGGTGGAAATATTGACTAAACTTTCTGAAGGGAAAAATTATCAGGATGTAATGGAAGAAATACCGGGGCTTGCTAAAACTGATATTATTGAAAGTATTAAAAAAGCGCTTGAAATAGTTAAAACTCATAAAAAAAATACTCCGCCTGATTTAGATACTTCAAAAGTAATAATAAATATTGATGGCGCTTCTAAAGGCAATCCAGGTGAAGCTGGGATAGGAGTAGTATTTCAAAACGATAAAGATGATGTTTTAAAAGAATTTTATAAATATATAGGAAAAACCACTAACAATTTTGCTGAATATACTGCTTTATGTTATGCTCTGGATGAAGCGATTAAAAACAATTATAAAAATATTGAAATAAAATCAGATTCTGAATTAATAGTTAAACAGTTAAATGGTGAATATTCGGTTAAAAGTGAAGATCTCAAGTTTTTATTTTTAAAAGCAAAAGAAAAACTTAATAAATTTGATAATTATAAAATCAAACATATTCCAAGAGCAGAAAATAAAAGGGCTGATAGATTGGCAAATATAGCAATTAGTTCCGAGGCAAAAATAGCTGAAACAAACAATAGCTTTGAAAAAGAAAATGTATTACAATTAAAAAAGCCTCCGGTTAATACAATTGAAATTTTTAATAAAAAAAGGAACCGTATTGATATTTCCAAAGTTGATTAGATAACCGCTTCTTTTTACTTAGGAAGAGGAAAGTCCGAACTCCACAGGGCAAAATGCTGGATAACGTCCAGTCCCGGTGACGGGAAGGAAAGTGCCACAGAAAATATACCGCCGGATGTTTAATATGTCCGGTAAGGGTGAAATGGTGAGGTAAGAGCTTACCGCTTCGATGGCGACACCGAAGGCATGGTAAACCCCATTTGGAGCAAGAGCAAATAGGAGGCAGATAAAGTGGCCCGCTTTCGTACCTCGGGTGAGATCGCTTGAGGATTATGGCAACATAATGCCATAGAGAAATGGTTATCATCCTTGAAAAAGGAACAGAATTCGGCTTATAATCAACTTTGGAATTTTTTATAATTAGTAGAGACGCAAAATTTTGCGTCTCTACAATCTGTGGTTAGATTTTGACATTATTTTAGTATTAAATAGGGAGGAATTCATGCTTTATATAATAATAATTTTGGGTTTAAGCTGTATTATTGGCGGATTTTCATTATCGGAATTGTATAAAAACAGTAAATTGAACTTGCTTGGTGCTTTTATAATGCTTGGCGGATTGATTATAACTTTTACCGGATTATTGAATCTCATGGTACCGGGTTTTCTTGGTGAAATAATTACTGATATCCAGATGCTAATTTAAAAATTTATGAAAAACATTAATCAACAATTATAGAGAATGTATGGAAAAAAATAGTTTACAAATAGATAAAACAATTCCTTTTATGACAAGTATTGGGAAACTGGATATATTGGATAAAAAACCTGATTCCAATAAGATTCCTGATCCGCCTCCGGCATATACGGATACTAAAAAGGAAACCAGGAAAGTCAATTATGCTAATATTTTGCTGGTACTTATTATTTCCTGGCAGTTATGGTATCTTGCCAATGAATATATATCCCGCGCTAATGCGGCAAAACATTTAGAACAAATATCAAAAGAAAAAGCTTTTAATGAAAAACAGCAGGCGTTAAAAACTCAAAGTGAAAATTTTGCGCGCGATGCTAATAATACTATCGAGAGAATATATAAAATTGTCCACGAAATTCATGAACTAAAAAAAGATACAACCTATGTCCCCGAAAAACTTAATGCGGCTTTAAATCTATATAACAGTACTTTATTTTATATAAAGCAAAAAAAATTTGAAAAAGCTTCAAAAATGGCGATT
>JACQWU010000249.1:2258-6587 GCA_016209155.1 Candidatus Desantisiibacteriota bacterium
CGATTACAAGTATCAATAACGGTAATCTGGCTATCATGTATGCTGAAAACACAAGAGATGATATGCGTAAATTACTCGATAAAAAATTTCAGGAGCAAGAAAAACTCATTAAAGAAATAAATATAGCCAGAGATAATGTCCGCGCAGTTATTATGCGCGCCGGAGAAATGCTAAAAGCTGTTGCTTCAAAAAATCCGGAAAAATTTGCGCCAATTACCTTTGAAGAATCCAAACGTTTATTAAAAGAAGCTGCTAAAGTATTTAATCAGTCTGTAGGCAATACTAACGCTAAAAAAGTAAATGAAGCAATGAATTTAGCCTTAAAAGCTGAAAATTTCGCTAAAATGTGCGATGAAGAAATTGCAAACGGAGTAGCAAAATATATAGAAGAAAATCGCGTTAAGAAAGCCCTGGAAGAAGCGCTCAAAGTTAAAGATATGCTTGAAAAAGCCAAAAAGAAAAAAACAGATAAAAAATGAAAAAAAGTAATTTTCTTTTGCTGTCTTTTATTTTTATAATTATTCTCCCCTTTTTAACAATTTCCGCGGAACAATTGAAAAAAGCACCAGACTTTCAGTTATGGGGACCGAATTCCAATATAGTTATTTTTATAATAACAAAAAGGTAAAATTAGTATTTATATGTGTAGATGTTATGCCTACAATTAAATTTAAAAAATTTGCAGAAACATTTTTCAATCTTTCTCCCAGACCTAAAAAAGGTTCCGGTGAAGAACAAGATCTGTATATATTATTAAGCAACAGTGGTGTGGTAGAAAAAGATTTTGGAGGTATTTCAACTATTCCCACTACTTTTATAATTGATAAAAAAGGATTTATACGATATAAATTTTCAGGTGAGCAGGATACTGACATCTATAAAAAAGCGATAGATGTTTTATTAAAAGAAAAGTAGAATAATATTTTATTGACATATTTATATTCATGAACTAAAATTCTAATAATTAAAAAAAGATAAAAATGAATTCCTAATATTTAAGGTTTTCTCTGTGGTTAATCTTTGACATTCCCAATAAAATAGGAGATAAAATATGCCGGAAATAGAAAAAGACGTGTTTGAAAAATATGGCAGATCATATAATACAAACCAGGTTATCTTCCATGAAGGCGATTCTGCTGAAGAAATGTTTATAATCCAGGATGGTGAAATAAAAATTACAAAAGTAGTTAAAGGCACTGAAAAAGTTTTATCTTATTTAAAACCCGGAGAATTTTTTGGTGAAATGGCTGTTATTGACAAAGAACCGCGTTCAGCAAACGCTCTTGCTTCAAAGGATAACACAAAACTTATTGCAATACATAAAGATGTATTTGAAGCACAGATACAAAGAAATCCAAAAATTGCCATGCGGATATTAAAAAAAATGAGTATGCGTTTAAGGGATGCAAATAAACAAATTGAAATATTAATGATAAAGGATAATACCAGCCGTGTTGTAATGACTTTGATAAATCTTATTGAAAAAAACAGCGAGATGGTTGACGGACAAAATGTATTGGATTTTGATTTTACCCTTGAAACCATAGAAAATACTACAGGCGTTCATAAAGATAAAGCAATTGAAGTAATAGAAAAACTCGAAAAAGCCCGCTTAGTTAAAATAAATAATACAAAATTGTCTATTTCAAGCAAGGAAGACCTTGAAAAATTTATGACATATCTTGAAATGAAAGAACGTTTTGGGAATACTTAATTCTGCCGTTGTATCACAAGCCTGGAAAAATCAGCAAAATTTAAAAATAACTTTTGAATATTTTTAAGAAGGGCTATTCTATTGGTACGATATGGTTCTTTATCCATTACAAGAACTTTTATGAAAAAATTTTCCAGAGGTTCAGAAAATTTCAGGAGATTAGAGGTTACCGTAGAATAATCTTTGCTCTCTATATTTTTCTTAATCCCTTTTTCTATACTCATGTATAAAGCATATAATTTTTTTTCTTCTTCTTCCTTAAATAGATTTTCCTGTACCTCATTTGTATTTATGTCCTCTTTTACAATATTGGAAACACGCTTAAAAGAAAGAACAAGCGGAATCATATCCGGATGTAATCTTATTTTTTCTATAGTATCCGCTTTTCTGTAAATTTCTATCGGGATTTTCACCGATATACTAAGTACAGCTTCCAGAGAATCATAGCTTATTCCTTTTTCCTGTAAAACAAAATTAAGGCGCTGCACTAAAAATTCAATAATTGATTTCTTTAAATCAATTGAATTTTCACGAAGAGAAAAAAGATTAAGAGATTCTGCTGCCAGTGTATCCAAAGAAATATTTAATTCTTTTTTCAACATAATTTCTATTATTCCAACAGCCTGACGACGCAGTGCATAAGGATCTTCTGATCCAGTCGGAACAAGTCCCGCCACAAAACATCCTGTAATAGTATCCATTTTATCAGCTATGCTGACTATTGCTCCAATATTTGTATCAGGAAGAATATCTCCTGCAAAACGCGGAAGATAATGCTCCAGAATACCGCCCGATACTTCTTTTGATTCCCCGGATTTATATGCGTATATGCTTCCCATTACTCCCTGTAATTTAGGAAATTCTTTAACCATTTCAGTAACAAGATCTGTTTTACACAATTTAGCGCATTGCCTGACATCTTTATCCATTTCACATAAATTCATTTTACCGGCTATAATTGAACTTAAACTTTCTATTCTAATTGTTTTTTCAAATAATGTCCCTAAAGCTTCCTGGAAAAGTACTTTTTTAAGTTTTTCTGTTTTATTAATAAAAGGAGTTTTGGTGTCTTCATGATAAAAGAATTTTGCGTCCGCAAGACGCGCTTTTAAAACTTTCTCATTGCCTTCACAGATTATTTCTTTATCCTTTTTGTTATTTGCAACCAATATGAATTTATTGAAAAGCATTCCGTCTTTTTTCTGTAAGGGAAAATATTTTTGGTGAGAAGTCATACTTTCAATTAATACTTCTTTAGGGATTTCCATGAATTCATTGTCAAAACTTCCCGCTATTACTACTGGAAATTCTACGAGATTTACAACTTCATTAAGCAATTCATCCGGAATTATTGGCTCGCACACAAAATCACGGGATATTTTCTTGATACTTTTCAATATTATTTTTTTTCTTTCCTCAGGATCAACAATAACATACAATTTTTTTATCTTAAAAAAATAATCTTCCGCATTACTAATTTCAACACATTCATTTTTGAGCAATTTATGGCCAAAAGTTTTTCTTCCTGACGAAAGTTTTTCTAAGCTGAAATTTACAACCTCTGAGCCGTATATAGCCAGACACCATCGTATCGGCCTGGTGAAATTTAATTTTCCATCGTCCCAGTGCATCGTACGCGGGAAAAAAAACGATTGAATAAGTTTTGGTAATATTTTTTCCAGCACTACACTTGTTTTTTCACCTTGCTCCTTTTTCTCGGCAAATACATATTCCCCGCGTTCAGTAGTTTTAACACGCAGTTCTTCAGGCTGTACTCCCTGACTGCGCGCAAAGCCTTCTCCGGCTTTTGTTATTTCACCGTTTTCATCATAAGCAATGCGTTTGGCAGGACCCTGAACGGATTTTACACGCGGATTTTGCAGTTCATCAAGTCCTTTTACAAAAAGTATCAAACGTCTTGGTGTCCCGAAAGTTAAAAGTTTCTGATATGAGAGCGCTTCCTGTAAAAAAATTTTTTCAGCATTTTCCTTTAGTTGCTTAAGTCCTGTGGAAACAAAACGCGCAGGAATTTCTTCAGTCCCTATTTCAAAAAGTAAATCAGATGTCATTATTTTATTACCTTTCAGGTAAGACTGAAGGATTTTAGACCGAAGGATTTTAGGTTAATACCTTAAAGTCTTCAGCCTTCAGCCTTCAGCCTGGTTTTTATTATAAGCTTTCGCGCACCTGCGTGCTAAATTTCGTACACGCGCAATATATCCGGTGCGTTCTGTTACACTGATAGCTCCTCTTGCTTCAAGGAGATTAAATGTATGCGAACATTTTAAAACATAATCGTAAGCAGGGAATATTAATTTTTTTTCCAGTAATTTCAAACATTCTTCTTCATAATTAGTAAAAAATTGAAATAACATATCTATACTTGCTTCCTCAAAATTATATTTAGAAAATTCTATTTCCGTATTTAAATGCACATCGCCATAAGTTACTCCCTCTGTCCATATAAGATCGAACACTCTTTCTTTTTTTTGTATATACATGGCAAGCCGTTCCAGACCATAGGTTATTTCGGCAGAAATAGGATCAAGATCAATGCTCCCAACCTGCTGAAAATAAGTGAACTGAGTAACTTCCATACCATCAAGCCATACTTC
>JACQWU010000250.1 GCA_016209155.1 Candidatus Desantisiibacteriota bacterium
AGGAGCTCAATTTTCAGGCAAAGTGCCTTACCTTGATGATATTGATGAAATTATGCAATTTCTAAAGGAAAGCGAGGCGGATTTTTTAATAGTCGATGAAAGAAGCGTAAAAAAACAGTTGCATGTACTTGAGCCGCTACTGGATAATGGCGGATATGTTAGTTTAAGCATGATCCATAGTATTAAGAATCCGAAGAGGATTGTACTGTATGAAATCAACAGATGATTTTGAAGTTTAATTTTAGATATACATGGGAAATAGATTTTTTGCTTATGAATAATATATTAACAATTGATTTAGAGGATTGGTATCAGACCCAGGCTTTGCGGTCAAGAATAAAAGTAACAGACTGGGATAAGAAAGATGATAGATTACCATTGCTTACCTTAGAGATTTTGCGTGTTTTAAGAAGCGCTCAGGTAAAAGCAACTTTTTTTGTCGTTGCATATAATGCTAAACGTAATCTCTCGTTGCTTAAAATGATTTTAAAAGATGGCCATGAATTAGGGTTGCACGGATATTACCATACGTTAGTTTACAAACAGACACCGGAAGAATTTAGAAAGGAAATGAAATATTCAAAGGAATTAATTGAGGATGCTTGCCAAACAAGAGTGATCGGATTTAGGGCGCCTAATTGGTCTATAAATAGGAATAATTTATGGGCATTGGAAATCTTGTCTGAACTTGGATTTTTATATGATTCTAGTTTGATGGTAAAGTTGCTGACTAAGCATATAAGAAATATACCAATTGATATGCTGGAGATCCCTAGGTCGACATTTAGCTTGTTAAATTTTGAAATTCCTTTTGGTGGAGGAGTTTTTTTTAGGGCATATCCTTATTTTATAACAAAGCGCTTTATATCTGATGCGAATAGAAATGGCAAGAAGGTTATGGTATATATTCATCCATGGGAATTTGATTTAGATCAACATTCGGATTATTCTTTTGGTATTAGAAAAGTGATAAATAATTTTAATCGTTCTAAAATGGATTTAAGGTTTAAGTCTTTGTTGGCAGATTTTAAATTTAGCTCAGTTAGAGATATTTTTTTTGATTAGGAAGGTAAGACTAAAATGAAAGCTGACATAGCAATAATAATACCGGTTTTTAACGAGGTAGAAACAATAAGGGAAGTTGTTTTAGATATAATAAAGAATTATAAAGGCGTAGAAATAATTGTTGTTAATGATGGGTCTACTGATGGTTCTCTCGATAGAATTAAAGATATTGATGTTAAAGTGCTGAACAGTAAAAAAAATAGAGGGTATGGTGCAGCCTTAAAAACAGGGATCAGTTATACAGATAAAGAGCTTATTGTAACTATTGATGCTGACGGAGAACATTCAGTTAAGCATATAGAACGGCTAATATCCGAAGCTGATTGCTGCGATATGGTAGTTGGGGCTAGGGCTGCTGAATCAGTATCCACTTTTCCTTTATTGCAGAAAATAGCTAAAGGAATAGTGTATGCTTTATTTTTGTCGATTTTGAAGGTGCAAATTTTAGATGTTAATTCTGGGTTAAGGTTAATTAAAAAAACTATTATAGAAAAATATTTCGATTTACTTCCTGATGGGTTTTCATTTACTTCAACTCTTACTTTAACTATGGTTTTAGAAAAAAAGAAAGTGAAGTATGTCCCGGTAACTGATTTTAAAAGAAGACGCGGTTCAAAGGTGCATATATTTTCTTACACAATGAATTTCATTAAGTCTTATTGCAAGGTTTTGTTTTACTTTAAACTAAAAAAAGGAGTTTTTAGCAAAATAGCTTAATTTATTTAAGAAAAGGGAAGATTAAATGAGTTTTTTATTGTTCGGGTTAAAAAGAAAAAAAATTCGTTCTTTAGCTAAAAAGTTAATACGTTCCAGTATAGGGACAATAGATGGCAAAGCAGGCAATTATAAGGTAATAGAGCTATTGCATAGAGGTTTAATTTTGTCTAACGCATATAAAAAAGATGACCTATTCTCTAGCATACAAATACAAACAAAAACCGGATGTAATTATAGCTGTAGATTTTGTCCGGCTAATAAAGATTTAGTAAACTTATATGGTGGGGAGTCTAATTATGCAAAGATGTCGATTGAGCTTTTTGAGGATATTATTTGCCAGTTATCTAAAATGAAATTTTCGGGGAGGATTTCTCCGTATCTTATGAACGAGCCTTTACTTGATGGGCGACTTCCAAGATTTGTCGCAATTACAAAAAATAAGTGCCCGAATGCATTTATATTTATCCAGACAAATGGAAAATTACTTAATAAAAAGATGTTAGTGGAATTAGTTGATGCGGGCATTGATGAGATATATGTAAACGATTATACGGAAAATGGTATTATTTTAAAACTTCTTATAAATATGGATATCCCAAGAAGGTATAGAGAAAGACTTACCCTGGAAAAAAGGTCATTAGATGAGAAATTGACAAATCGAGCGGGTAATATTTTTGTTAGTAATAAAATATATAATGTTCCTTGTCTTAAACCTTTTAAACAAATGTTTATAACCTTCAATGGGATTGCAGTGCTTTGTTGTCAGGATTGGCAATTTTTACAACAAATGGGAGATGTTAAGAAAGGCTCTTTAATGAGTATTTGGAACAATCATGCCTATAAGATGATTAGAAATAATTTGGGAAAATCACAAAGGGCTTTTAATGTTCTTTGTAGCAGATGCGATAGCAGTGGATTGTGGTAAAGAGCAGGTTTATTCCGCAGTCATGTTTAATTTGGTGTCCTTTAATTTTTGTGGTAAAATAAGCAATAGGTTGAGTTAATGCTGCTATCGTGAGCAGAAATAGCATAAAGAAAATATCTTAATTTAATTATTTTAATGGATAAAAATTACTTAGAAATTGATGATAGCCATTCCAACCTCAATGGCTTACCAGAGATAGCAATTATCGGACTTGGCAGGTGGGGTGGAGGGCCATTGTTAAACACATTAAAACAATTTCCTGTCACCATACATGCCGTAGCAAAGTCTAATTATAAAAACTGGAAGGAGAAAAAAGATACAAAAGAACTTCCTGAAAATATTTTGGTTTATAGCTCTGAAAAATACGACGAAGAAATTTTGAAAAACAAGAATATTAGGGCAGTAGTTATCTCCACTCAATTTAGTACTCATTTTGAATTATCTAAGCAGGCACTTTTATCAGGGAAAGATGTTTTTGTAGAAAAACCATTCACAAGGACATTTCGACAAGCGAAAGAATTGCTGGAGATTGCGGAAAAGAACGGTTGTATATTAACAATAGGTTATGAGTATAGGTATTCTTCTAATATAAGATGGCTTGGAGAGGTGATTAGACGGGATGAGTTGGGTAAAATTACCGAGATTGAACTCAACATGTTAAATCCGCTTGACAACAGGAAGTTGGATATGAGTTCTAATGTTTGCGAAGATTTAGCTTCGCATATGTTAAGCTTGCTACATTCACTGTTCGGGGAGCGAGATATATCTGAACTTAGAGTGGATACAGATATCCCCTGTGATATGGCAAAAATTTCTTTTAAATATTGTAAGGGATATAACCAGGATATAAAAGTATGTATTAATGTAGATCGTAACTATAAGGGGAATAATAGAAATAGGACGATTATTTTAAAGACAACTAAGTTAGTTTTAATCTTGGACTATCAAAAAAGCGAGGTTGAAGTTCTCGATATAAATGGGAGTATTATAAGTGATCTAGCTAACGGTCTTTCCAGAGAATTATTGCAGGAAGTTGAAGATAAAAGTAACTTGGAATTAGAATTTGAAGATTTTTTACAAGCTGTAAAATCACGTCAAGCTGGTATAAATTCTGCTCAATCGCTTTTGTGTATATCTGAAACTATAGAGTGGATAAATGAATTAATGGTGTCTTGTCAGAATGGGTGGCAAGACAAAGAATTAAAGTGGATATTAAGACATCGTCCGAATATAGTAGAAGAAGTATATCATAAACTTTTATATGAACCATGGTTATCTTTTTCCGTTATAGCTAGCCAACTTAACCTGAGTCTTAGTTCATTGCAAAAAATTTTGGAAAAGATATTAGAGGATCCTTTGTGGTGTGAAAAGGGAAAAGAAGAAATCAGGAACGGGAGATTCGCTACAGCGTCTTATTTTAGTAATACTGAAAGATTTGCCGATGTTGAAAGAATTTATAAGGTTATTAGAGGGGAAAAATATCTTTATCCCAAAAAGGTTGAATTCCATGTAGGTGTAGAATGTCCTGCTAATTGCGTTTTTTGCTATAGGAATATTAATGGGCAGAGACAGGCATATGAATTGGAGATTAAAGATGGTTTTAGTAAATTAACTCCGGATGATTATGTGAGGTTACTCAAAGAGCTCGCTGATAATGGCACTTCGGAGATCTATGTTTCCGGAGGTTTGGAGCCATTGACTGATTTTGATAGCACAGGTACGATTATTAATTATGCGATTTCAAGAGGTTTGTTTGTTTTTTTATATTCAAACAAAGTTTATCGTGTTAGTAATGATCCTGCTCGGTCGAAAATGATATTTTACAAAGTATTAGGCAGAGTGAAAAATTTAGTTAAGGAAAAGAGAAAACTTGGTTCTAAAACCCAAATAGGGATTCAAATCCTGCTTACTTTAACTAATTTTCAAGAAATAATTCAGTTAGCAAAACTTTCAGATAGTATCGGAGTTGATTTTTTAGATATCCGTTCAGATTATATGGGTATTGTTCGTTTCAGCCATGAAGAGAAGGCAGAGCTTGCAAGACTTCTTTATTTAACAAAAGAAAAACAGGAAAAGGGAGAGTTTGGTAGTCTTAGGATATCCGTTCCGGATAATTTTAAACTAATCGGGGATAACGGTATTATAGGAACTTCAATATATGTTTTTCCTGAGGAGAATTATTCTAAACGCGGAATTTTCTTTTTTGAATTAACGATAGATCCTTTTGGGATTGTATTCGGTACAACTACTTCAGCAAACCCAGGTATACGCAGAGATTGGGGGAAAAAACAAATTTTGGGAAAACTTGGACCGGGGGTGAATATTAGAAATATATTGGAGACGGCTATGGAAAGAGAATTTAAATTAGCTGCAAATACAACCAATGTATTTACTAAACAGATATTGCTTGAAATAAAACGAGTTGAGGACAATATTGCTTTAGCTATTCCGTTAGATTTAATTAAAAATCCGTTTGTTTCAAGTAAAACTGTAAGCAGGCTCATTAAACGTTAAGATTTATGAGTTTCACAGAGTTCTGAAAAGATATGCGATTAACGTGACATCTTATGCAATAAAGTTCGCTTTGTAGCATTCGCCCTATTTCAATTGACAAAGTTAAGTTAATTTGATAGTATTCAAAAAAAGAAACATTATAGTAGCTTGCTATAAAAAAGGAGGATATAGATGCAAAAAATGAAAGCTTTGTTAGTTTTTCCAGGGATATTATTTTTAGGATTGATTCTAAATGTACAATTGCCGGTTCTTTCTTTTGCCGAGGATTTAAATTACGATATGTATGAGTATAGACCGTTGACTGTTGGTACTAGTTGGAATTATACTGCGAAAGGATTGATGTCTTTTGATGAAGTATTTGCTGAAAAGGTGGTGCGGGAAGAAGATTATAGTGGAGTGAAAGTTGTATTAGTTAGACATGGTTCAGGGTGGATTGATTATTTAGAAAAGACTGACGAGGGAATAAAAAGGTATAAACATGTTGGTCCAGATAGTGAGAGTTATGGAGTTTATTATCCGCCGGCCATACAATATCCCAGATATATAAAAATTAATGATATCTATAGTAGAGAGAATATATTAAAGGATTTTTCGATTAAAGATGATTCTTTAATTGGTGAAGTTAAGGAAGTTTTTACTTTTCAGCTTTTAGGAATAGAAGATGTTACAACCCCTGCAGGAAATTATAAAGATTGTTTAAAAACACTATCTAAATGGAAGATTTATAATCAAAATGGAGAGCAAGTTAGAGATAAGGTATTGCTTACTTGGAGTGCAAAGGGTATCGGAAATGTAAAGGCCATTTATTCTAAACACAGAAATGGCGTAGTTGTTGACTTCTCCGAGTGGTATTTAACCAATTTTGATATTAAGTAAAATGAATGTAGATTTATAATTTTGCTGTAATATATAAATGCTTCGGCAATAAATAAAAAAATATAGTATTTCAGTTTTAGAAGGGTAATGTGTGGAATTTCTATAAAAACCAGCATGGAAATTTCAAGCTTCGGATGATGGTTGTAGTGTATATAATTTTTCTTTTATTTTTAGAGTTAGGGTTGCGTCGCAGTGTTCCTTATAAAAATAGCCTTCCGGATATTATTCAAGCTAGTGATGTTTCTGGGATGGAGTATGAATTGAAGCCTAACACAACCAGCATATTTGAAGGATGTGGTTTCCGTCTCAAACCGACACAAGTAGTGATTAATTCCTATGGTATCCGTAATGATGAATTTAACCTGCGTAAACAAGCTAATAAATTTCGTATTTTAGCTGTTGGAGATTCGGTAGTATTTGGCTGGGGAGTTGAGAAAAAAGAAAGTTTTGTATATCTCCTGGAACAAATGTTAAATAATCGTTCTTCCTTGCATCGTTTTGAAGTGCTTAATTTTGGGGTTCCGGGTTATAATTTAACACAAGAAGTTGAATTAGTCGGTGCTAAGGGTATCATCTTGGAACCGGATTTAATAATTTTTTATATTACTGATAATGACTTGCGGGAAGCGATTGATTATAATAATATAAATCCAATACATCGATATTTACCAACTATAATAAAATCAACAGCGATTTACAATTTTTTATATACAAGATTAATTAGGATAGTAGAGTTGTTTGCAAGAGATAAAAGCCATTCCGAAGGGGTGTTTAGTCAGGCAAAAGAGAAATTGCTTAGTTTGCCACAAAGTATCCGTGATAGGATTATTTTTTTTGCTGAAAATGAAGGAATATTATCAGGCATGATAAGAGAAAACGGTTTTTTTATAACTGTGGCAGAAATAAACTTGTATAAAAATGATTTAGTTTTTAAGAATGATTGGCATCCGAATCAGGATGGCCATAGAGCTATTACATGTGAATTGTATGATACTGTAATGCATTTTTTTGAAGAAAATAAATTAGAAAATGCATATAATTTTTATTGAAGACTTATTTAGTGAAGATCAGCTTCGCGGTGAACCGCTGAATATACTTCAGCTTTCAGCAATTTTAAAACAGGCCGGACATGTAGTAAGTCTTTTTGACTTACGTGAAGCTGCGCGTATAAGAGATGCAATAAAAAAAAGCGATAGAGTTATTCTCGCTTATTCATTGCGCACGGGATTTCATGTTAGCAAAATTAGTTTTAATGCACGGATAAAGAAAGAATTTCCCTTTGTATTTTCTGTTGTGGGAGGTCACCATGCGACTTTTTCTCCGGAATGCATTAATGAAGAGGGAATTGATGCCGTTTGTCTTGGTGAAGCAGACGAAGCCCTGTTGGAGTTATGTGATAAATATGAGACGCGACAGGATGTATTCAACACACAGAATTTTTGGCTAAAAAAAAATGAACAAATAATTAAAAACAAGTTGAGGCCGCCAGTAGAAAATTTAGACATACTGCCGCTTTTTGATAGAGAACTATTATATCAATATGGAATAAAGAAAGACCAGCCAATAAAAACCCATATTACTTCCCGGGGGTGCCCATTTAGCTGTACATACTGTTATGCGCCAGCTTGGAAAGCATTATATCCTGGTAATTTTAATTTCTTTCGTCAACAATCGCCACAGCGGGTTATTCAAGAGATCGAACATATTAAAAAACAAGCAGTCTTAAAATTTTTGATTTTTGAGGATGATATATTTACATACTCAAAAAAATGGTTGCGTGTATTTGGCGAACTATATAAAAAGCATGTAAAAATCCCATATTGGGTATATACGCATGTTAAAGTAATTGATGCTGAAGTAGCAGATATATTGGCAGAAAGTAATTGCCGAATCGTAGGGATGGGGATAGAATCCGCATCTTTTCATATCAGGTCAAAAATTTTAAATCGGGATATGAGTAATGATGAGATTATCCAAGCATGTAATTTGCTAAAAAAGAAAAAAATAAAGATTTGTCTCGGCAATATCATGGGTATCCCAGGAACACAATTATCCGATGATATCAATACATTACGTTTTAATATAATAATTAATCCTGATTTGCCAGTGGCCTCAATTCTTTATCCGTTCCCGGGGATGGATATCTTAAAATTAGTTAAGAAAAATGGGATTGGTTTAACAGATTTTAATCAGTATTCTTCCATGAGATATCCGAAAATGATTTTAAA
>JACQWU010000251.1 GCA_016209155.1 Candidatus Desantisiibacteriota bacterium
ATTACTTATATTTTTAATTTTATTACCAAGAGGATCTCTTTTACCTATAAAAAAGGGTGTAAAAAAAGGAAATCCCTGAATATGGTCCCAATGAGTATGAGTAAATAATAAAGATGCTTTACCCTGTCCCTTACTAAATTCACTCTGCATAAGATCATTGCCTAAAGCGCGTATACCTGTGCCCGAATCAATAATAATCACTTCATTATCATCGGTAACTACTTGAATGCACGTAGTATTTCCTCCAAATTGTGTAAAGCTTTCTCCTGATACAGGAATTGAACCGCGCACTCCCCAAAATTTTATTTTCATATATGTTCCTTTTTTTTAATCTTCATTGAACACCTGTGCTGAAAAAATATATATTTCTGTTTTTGTATCACGCCATGCATCAGCAGGTAATCCGGCTTTATAACACGTCTGCTGCAGAAAGGTATCCCTGTCCCATCCATATTCAGTGGCTACCTGAGGGAGTAAAACACCTCTGTAATAACCGCGTATAATATATATACCGTGGGTTCCGACTTTAATTTCATCCACATTCTTGATACGCTTAAGTTCGGAAAGAACTGATATTTCTATTGAAATATCTTTTAATTCCTCTTTTGCCAAAGAAGGAAAACGCGGATCTTTTGCGGCAGAAGAAACAGCCATCTCCACTATTGTATTATATAGTGGCTTATCAGAAACAAAAGTTCCAATACAACCGCGTAAATTATGATTTTCTGTAATTGTTACAAAAGCACCCTGTTTGGTTAAAAATTTTGGGTTGGTTACATTTTTAAATTCAAGTATTTTGCCTTCTTTTATATAAGAGAAAATTGTGTCTCTTGCTATCTTTAAAAGCTCTTTTTTAACATCTTTTGTTAATTCATCCATTTTTTTATTCTCTTTGGCTTCCCCTATCAGTATAGATGCATATCCTACAACTCTATTTTTGTCACCTGCAGTATCTCCTGAATTGGCTTTCTTTAGCAATACTGCTTTATTTACACCATTAAGGTCTTTAGCAAGTTCAAGACCAACCATAACAGGATTAAATCCGCATAGCTCACACTCATGTCCGTTAACACGCCTTAGCAAATAATCCGGATCCATGCGTAAAATTCCGTCAATAGCAATCTCATCCATTTTCTGAGCTATCGAATAAGAATAAAAATGTGACAAATCTGTACTTATGACTATAAGGACATCCTCACGCTTTTTTATATTCATTGCAATAACATCAGCAATTACCTTATAATCTCTGACATCTTTTATATCTCCTATAACTATCGGAATAATATTAAAATCTTTTAATATAAATTGTAAAAAAGGCAGTTGAGTTTCCAGTGAATGCTCTTTTATGTGAGGGGAGGTGTTTTCTGTAAAAATACGGTTTCCGGCAAGTAGTGATTTTGCCAGCTTGCTGTCAATTTCAATAGTTCCGAGCGGTGTTTCAAAACTTCCTTCGGTATAAATAGATGCTCCTTCGAAATATTCAGTATGTGCTGGGCCAAGAATGATCACAAGTTTAAAAGGTATACCCTGAATAGCCTTATAACCATAGGCTGCAACAGGCCCTGAATATATATATCCGGCATGCGGGGAAATTAAAATCCTGGGGTTCATCAATAAAGAAGTATCATGGACTTGCGAAAAAAAATATTCTAACATACGGGTAATTTCCTGAGGATTTCCGGGATAAAAGCTTCCGGCAACTGCAGCTCTCCTGATATTAGTTTTTTTCTGCATTTGAGTCTCCTTTTCAGCGCCTGGCGACTTCACTGTACAAGCGAAAAAAATGCACATAAAAGATACTATCCAATTTAAAATAAATTTTTTACGCATAATAAACCACAAAACCTCCTTTTGCTTATTTTTATAATATCAAAAATTAACCACAGAACACAGAGTAAATCACTGTGATCTATGTGTTCCATTTTATATTTTATCACTTAATTTTTTGTTCGGAATGTTTATAAATACGATTACGTCCTTCCTCTTTGGCTTTATATAAAGCCTCATCCGCTTTATAAATTAATTCAACAGTATTATTTGCATATTGAGGATATGAACATATTCCTCCGCTTATCGTAATTTTTACTATTGGAGTTTCTTTATTTCCTTCAAAATGCTTTTCTGCCACTGCTATTCTCACACGTTCTGACACCTGATATGCCTGTTCTTCACCTGCCATAGGCAGTACTACAACAAATTCTTCTCCCCCATATCTGGCAACAGTATCAACATTTCTTGTTTTTTCTTTATTAATCTCCGCCAGACTGCGCAAAACCTTGTTTCCCTGTTCATGTCCGTAAGTATCATTAAAATTTTTGAATATCCGTAATTATATAAACCTGTCAGCCTGTCATGGACAGATAATCCTTCAAGAATTCCCTTCTGTTTACGATTTTTGCTTGAAAGTATACCCAGAGCTATTCCCATACCGATAAACAAAACTGCTCCAAGCGGAATCTCTATTTTTGCCTGCATGGGATTTTGAGAAAAAAGGTCCCAGGTGTATATCCACCATGCGATACTTATAGAGCTCATAAGCCCAACCACCAGACCGCCTGCCAAATCATAAGTAAGAGCGGCTATAAGCAAAGGTATTGCATACAAATGCCAGAATAGATGCAAACCTTTCGTATGGTTGATCATAAGAGTAACACATGTAAAAGTAATCATGATAATAAGCAAATTACCTAAATGTATTTTCCCTTTTAAATTCATATCCGTCTCCTATACAAAATTTCAAATCTAAAATTTCAAATCAAATCCTTAAAATAATCCATGAAAAATATATAATAAATATTATTATTATTAAAAAAATTCCTATGCTTATATCACTTGTATAATATTGCAGCATATTTTGAGTTACTGCAAAAAAATTTTCTTTCTGTTTATAAAATATACGGGATTTTTCTTCCAGTAAAGTTTCGATTTCAATAAAAGGCAGTCTATCTGTCTCATGCAGACTTCTAACCTCAAGCATTTTTTCCTTTAAATCAAAAAGCATATCCAGACTGCGTCCGGTACTTTTTATATTTTCAATATCTGATTTAATATAATAGCCTTCCATATTCGGGATGAACCAGTTTAGCATTAAAAAATACCATAATTTTAACTTTGTATATTCATAATACTCCATCCTTTTTATATCAATATCCATAAAAAATTTTTCCATATTCCCAAATAAACTTTTAATTACCGCCTTAAAATAGTCTGTATTTTTGTTATATTGATCCGTCAGGTATATATACCACAATTTTGCTGTTTTAATTAAATTATTTGTATGATCAGATATTTCTCCGGAAGATCCGTCAGATTTTTTAAATTTCATATCCTTTATAAATAATATTTTCAAATAGAATTGCTATTTTCAGATACCAAAAATCAAATCCTATTTGCGCCGGAATATGTAAATGAAATAAACCAAATCTCATTCCCATTAAAAATACTATGGTTCCGCCTGCAACAGGTATAATTATTCCGCTCAGATTATGCATATCCCAAAAACTTAAATGCTTTAACAGCGAAAGTTCTTCTAAATTATAATATCTGTCTAATACTGGTAAAAAGAAATTATTTATTGAATAATTAGGAAACAATCCTAAAAAAATTATTGTTATTGCCAGAATTACCGGCGGTAAATTAATCCAAAAAGGAGGTTCTTTAATTTCAATTGTCAGCTTAGATGTACCAAAAAATGTTAAACCGGTAAATTTTATAAAAGAACATACTGTTCCTGCGCTTGTAATAATAAAAATTATTTCCGCCGCTTTCAGCCATATATCATGCTTTAGATTATAAGATTCAATAATTGCATGATGCAGTATTGTCTTACTGATATACCCGTTAAATAACGGTATCCCGCTTATGCCGCATGCGGCAATAATGGTAAAAACCGTTAAATAAGGCATTTTTTTCCTTAATCCCCCAAGATTATATAAATTATTTTCCTTCGTTTGTAAATATACCGCACCGGCGGCAAAAAACAGGCTGGATTTAAATAAGGCGTGATTAATTATATGATACACACTTCCCGCCAGGCCTATTGCACCTTTCGTCCCCAGATAAACCGCACAACCGATTCCCATTAGGATATACCCCATCTGACTTATGCTGTGATAAGCAAGAAGCCTCTTTGCATTGCTTTGTAAAAGAGCAAGTATAACACCCACAAACATGGTAATAATTCCAACCCATATAACAGTATAACTCATATAAAAAGAAAATTCTTTTGCCCGGCTAAAAAAAGGAAGCTGGGTAACTCTTAATATTCCGTAAGCGCCTGCTTTGATCATCACCCCCGAAAGGATAGCGCTTGCGGGTGTGGGAGCCGCAGGATTAGCGTCGGGAAGCCACACATGTAAAGGGACCATGCCTGCTTTAACTCCAAAACCCGTTATGAGAAAAAAAGCGGCAAAAATTCTGAACGTATTTTTTGACGTATAGGTAATTGTATGCGCATAAAGATCCAATGTCCCTGTCAGATTAAAATATATAAATATACCGGCAAGTAAAATCAATCCTCCCGTTATTGTCATGATCAGATATTTTTTTCCTGCATGAAAAGCTTCTTCTTTTTCGGTATGAATAATCAACACATATGACAGTATTCCCATTAATTCAAAAAAGATAAAAATAGTAAATAAATCTTTCCCCATTACAACACCCAGATTAGTCATAAGGGCTAAAAGAGAAAA
>JACQWU010000119.1 GCA_016209155.1 Candidatus Desantisiibacteriota bacterium
CAATATCAGTCATTGATTTTGCCAGATTAAAAGCATCATTCAGCCTGCCTGTTCTGATATAAAGATCCACTAAAGCGGGATAAACTGTTATGAAGTTTTTATCATATAGTATTACATCAAGGTATTCTAAAATAGCATAATCATTTAATCCTTTTTTTTCAAAAAAATTGCCATATTTAAAATGCAGCTGTGGATTTTTTTCGTCTGCTTTAATCATGGAACGTAATTTTTCTCTTTCCAAATCAATATCATTATCAAAAGATTGTTTTAAATTTTCAGGGAAAGTTTTTTTACTTAGTATATCCTTAGCAACAGGATTATCAGGCTCAATTTTTACTATATCAGTGAAGATTTTTTCCGATTCATTAAGTTTTCCCCTGCGATAATTTACAAGTCCCTTAACTATGAGAGCCTGGAGATTCCCCGGATCTTTTTTTATCATACTGTCAGCTGTTTTTAAAGCTTTATCCATGAGTCCAATCCTGTAATAAACCTCCATAAGGGCAGAACTATTTTTTATATTCTGAGGGTCATTTTTTAAAAAAATGGAATATTCTATTATCTGTTTTGACAGAGGGAATGAATTTGTTGAGAAATCAAAAGCAGGATTCTGTTTTATGATTGTTTGATATTCTATCTCCGCCTTAGGAATGTTATTTTGATCTCTATAGATAGAATAAAGCATATAATGAGTCTCTTCATCAAGAGGATATTTTTTCAGATTTTTAATTAAGTAATTTTCCGACTCGTAATATTTCTTCTGTTTATAAAAGCAGTATCCCAGTAAATAATAAATACGTTCATCTTTTGAATATTGAGGAGAAATAGAAATGATTTTATTTAATATCTGCACGGCATTTTCAAAACGTTCTTCACGCATATAAAAAGTACTTAAACCTGTTAATATTTTTAAATCATCCGGATATTTTTGTATAAGCTCGTTATATTTTTTAATTATATAATTTTTTCTGCCTGTCTCTTCATACATAGCAATCAAATTAATAATAATCTCCGGATCATCCGGACAATTTTTTTCACCGCGCTCGAGAGTTTCCTGCGCTTTGTAGGTCATTTTAAGATTATAATAAGCAAGAGCCAGATTGGAATACATTTTGTTATAAGCAGGGGCTTTTTTTAATCCCTGCTCAAAACTTTCTATCCCTTTCATCATTTTTTTCTGCTCTATATAAACCAGCCCAAGATTATTATAAGCTTTAATAAAATCAGGGAACATTTTTATTACCTGAATAAATTTTTCCTGCGCCAGCTCAAATTTTCCGGCTTTTGCGTATATTGAACCAAGAGTATTTATATGTTCAGGATTATCGGGTTCAATGACGAGTATTTGCTGTAAAACCTCAATTGCGCGGGAAAATTCGTTCTGCTTTATATATTCTTCAGATTTGCTCAGCAATGATTGAATGCTTTCTTCAGCAAAAGTAGTTGTATTAAAAAATAAAAATACAACTAAGATTATTAATAATTTGTGTTTCATTATAATTCTTCCTTAAACCATACCTATCCTATTGCCAGGGCAGATACAATATCTGTTTCTTTATCAATAGGAAGATTATATTGAGAAGTACAAATAATTTTTTTTCTTCCTAAAACTATTTTTTCTAAAGCCGCATGTTTCTCCAGCGAAGAAAATAATCCTTTTTTTGGTGAGGCCGTGAGTTTTATCTCAACAGGATATAGTTTGCCGGCTGATTCATATAGAATATCTATTTCTGTACCTTCTTTTGTCCGCCAGAAATACAGATTTGCCGATTGTCCTTTATACCAGTAACTTTTAACTAATTCTGTTACAACCCAGTTTTCAAATAAAGATCCGGCTAAATAATTTGAAAGAAGAGCCTCCGCATTATTAAATTTCAAAAAATAACACGCAAGTCCCAAATCAAGAAAATATACCTTTTGTGTTTTTATTTTTTTTTTTACTATATTTTTATAATAAGGTGGAAGCACAAAAACTTGAAATGTCCGTTCAAGAACAGTAAGCCATGCTTTTATGGTAGGCGCGCTTATCCCCAATTCATTAGATAATGATGCAAAATTAATCAATTGTCCCACCCTTGACGCAAGCAAGCGTAAAAATTTTTCGAAAAGGCCGATATCTTTTATTTTAAGCTGTGACACTACATCGCGTTCAATGTATGTCTGCACATAAGAACGATAATAAATTTCTCTGTCAATCAAAGGATTAGCCCATAATTCAGGCTTGTCTCCATTTAAAATTATGTTAAAAATATCATTTATATTTTTTTTTGTCTCAAAGGAAGAAGCAGGAAGAGAAATAAAATCTCCGGAAAAAGTAAAATCACCTTCAATTTCTTTTCTGCTCAATCCAAGCAGATTCAAAATAGTAACACGTCCTGCCAGTGATTCTTGCAGCCCTTCCATCATTGAAAAATTTTGAGAACCTGTAAGCCAATAATTTTCTTTAATCTCAAGAAGCTTAGTTCGTTTTTCGTCAATCTTGATTTTTATATAAGGAAGCAATTGCATGGCATATTGAAATTCATCTATTAATACCGGCGTATTAAATCTCTCCAAAAATGTTTTTGGGTCATCTTTAGCAAGTGATCTTATCTCGAAATCATCAAGAGTAACAAATCTTCTTCCATGGTCCTCATGCCGTAAAAATGTAGTTTTCCCGGCTTGTCTCGGACCTGTTACTATTATTACAGGAGAATAACCCGAGGTTTTTTTTAAAATATTAGAGAGCTCTCTTTTTATATACATACGACTATTATAAAATATAATTATGGATAAGTCAAGTAAATACTTATTTTTTTACATTAAGTATGTATTATTTTATTTTCTCCAGTTTAATACCCACCTGAGCTACAAAATTTGCCGAAAGGGTAATTTCTGATAACCAAAAAATATTATAAACAATGTTTAATTGGCTTTCCTAAAATAAAACTGGTTTTTTTTGCTTGTTCTGCGGCAAACAGTGCTTGTTCAAATTGCATTTTCTCTTCTTCGGTAAGGTCACCTTCGCAATACTCTCTTGAGACTTGTTCCCATTCTTTTAAAATTGCAACTCTATTTATTTTTTTTATTTCCATAGCCATAATAACCTCCATAAATAATAATTACAATTATTACTATAAAGCCGTTCTATTAATTTTAATTCTTCCGGAGTTGGATTAAAAACTATTTAAGCTGGATAGTAATCC
>JACQWU010000265.1 GCA_016209155.1 Candidatus Desantisiibacteriota bacterium
TCATTAATGGTTTAGATATAGACTATTTTAAAATAATGGATAATCATATCCATATTATTTTTATTTTTAAAAATTGCGCAAGACCATTAGGCAGAGTTGTAAGCGCAATGAAGTATAATATAACAAAAATTGTAAAAAGCGGATCATCATCCCAGGATAATGGCGAATGTAATTCGCCCGCTACACATGCAATGCATGGTACCAATGATGTAGCGGCTGGATTACCATCCAGCGTAAATGCGGCGAATGATAAATCACCATCAACAATATGGCAATGGAATTATTATGAACATATAATTAGAAATGAAAAATCATTGCGGAAAATCAGAGAATATATAGATAATAATCCATTGGTGGAAAATATTAATTGGAAAGATTTGGATGAATAGGGAATAAAGATTGTAAGAGAATATTGAAATGTGATCTGTAGCGGCTGGATTACCATCCAGCGTAAATGCGGCGAATGGTAATCCGCCCACTACAACAACAAAAAAGCAATATGAACATGAAAAATTTTATTACCAATAACGAATCAAAAAATCTGAAAACCCGTTTGATAGAGTTAATCAAAAAAAGCGATGAGTTGAAATTTTTGGTTGGTTTTTTCTATTTTTCCGGAATAAAAGAATTGTATGAGGGATTAAGAAAAAATCCAAATACTAATATAAAAGTTTTGGTAGGCTTAAATGTTGATAAAACTAATTTTGGATTGCTTGAATTTGCCGATCAGGATAGCCGGTTATCTGATGAAGATAAAACCTACAGATTTTTCCAATCGATAAAGAAATCTTTAAATACCGAGAATTCTGATACAAAAGAATTTTACGAACAGGTAAAATTTTTTATCCAATTAATCCGCGATGATAATTTAATAATCCGAAAAACTTATAACCCCAATCATGCCAAACTTTACATTTTTAAATTAGAAGAAAGCCAGATTAGCAGAAAAAAATTATTTATCACAGGAAGCAGCAATTTAACAAAATCCGGGTTGACTACGCAGGAAGAATTTAATGTTGAAATAAGTGATTTTGGAGTTGAAGACACGGAAGAATATTTTGATGTCTTATGGGATGAAGCTGTAAAAATAACCGAACACGAAGAAACTAAAAAAAGGCTTATTGCGATAGTTGAAAAAGAAACACTCATTAAGGAAATCACACCTTTTGAGGCGTTTGTTCTGGTTTTGAAAACTTATCTTGATGCGTTTGAGGGGCGTGAAGTAGGGACAACGCTTGTTAAAATACTTGAAAAAAACGGGTACACTCCTTATAAATATCAGTTAGACGCTGTCAAACAAGCGTTGACGATCATAGAAAATAACAATGGGGTAATCATTGCGGATGTTGTCGGTTTGGGTAAAACAATTATTGCCTGTTCAGTTGCCAGAGAGCTTAAAAAACGCGGTATTGTTATCTGTCCTCCCGGTATAATAGGTGATAGAAATAAAAATTCAGGATGGAAAAAATATATTGAAGAATTTAAGCTTTATGATTGGGAAGTCCGATCCCTCGGCGATTTAGAGAATATTACTGATTTTGTGGTTAAATATAAAGATATCGAAGTTGTGATTGTTGATGAATCTCATCGTTTTAGAAATCAGGATACAAGAGATTACGAATTATTAAAGAATATCTGCCGTAATAAAATAGTTATTTTGTTGACGGCTACACCCTTTAATAACAGGCCGGGGGATATTCTTTCATTGCTAAAACTATTTATCACTCCTAAAAAATCTTCAATTACGCTTGAAAATAATTTGGTGGATAAATTTAAGGCTTTCAAAGGAACTTTTGACAGGCTTGGGTATATTAAGAAATACTGGAATTCACCTAATAGCGCTAAAAGGAAAAAAGCGGAAAGTTATTATCAAAGTTTTTTTGGAAGTAAAATAATTGATCTTGCAAAGGCTGCCGAGAGGGCTCATTATCTTGCCAGACAAATAAGAGATGTGATTGAACCTGTAACGATTCGGCGTAACCGCCTTGATCTTCAAACTAACCCGTATTACAAGGACGAGGTTAAAAATCTATCCAAAGTTGCGGATCCTAAAGAGTGGTTTTTTGAATTAACAAAAGAGCAGTCAGTATTTTATGATAAAGTTATCGGGGAATATTTCGGTGACCCTGAGGATGGCGGTAAGTTCAAGGGTGCGATTTATCGTCCTTTTGAATATGAAATTGAAAGAGAGAAAATTGTAAGTGAAAAACTTTCCGAAAAAGATAACCGCCAATTTCAACAGCAGAAAAATTTATATGATTTTATGCGCCGTTTGCTGGTCAAGCGTTTTGAAAGTTCTTTCGGTTCTTTTGAGCAGAGTATAAAAAATTTCAAACGTATTACCGAAACAGTTTTAAAGTTCATTGGGAAGACCGGAAAATATATTTTGGACAGATCTCTCCTCGAAAAAATTTGTGATGAAAAACTAGAAGAGATAGAAAAATATCTGGATGAATATACCGAAAAAATAAATAATGGTGAATATCCCAAAAACCATAAGATTTATGATTTGAATAAAAATTTTAATGATAAAGATGGATTTATCGCAAGCATAAAAGATGATTTGATTCTTTTTGATAATATATTGAAGGAATTATCATTATTAGATTTAGTTAAAAACGATCCGAAAAGCGAATGTCTATTAAGCAATATTATAAAAGAGATAAAACAAAAGCCTATTGAAGGTGAGCCAAAAAGAAAAATTATAATATTTTCCGAATATCTGGACACGGTAAAATATCTGGAAGCAATCCTAAAAAAACATTTTAAAGAAAGACTACTTGTTTCAGATAGTGATTTATCAGCGCAGAAAATTTTACAAATAAACAAAAATTTTGACGCATCTTATCCTGAGCAAAATGATGATTTTGATATTTTACTTGCCTCAGACAAAATTTCAGAAGGTTTTAATTTAAACCGCGCCGGAATGGTTATAAATTATGATATTCCATGGAACCCTGTCAGAGTAATCCAGCGCGTTGGCCGTATTAACCGTATCAGTAGGAAAGTTTTTAAAGAGCTTTATATCGTTAATTTTTTTCCAACTGAAAAAGGAGCGGAACTTGTAAAATCGCGCGAAATCGCAAGCAACAAAATGTTTTTGATACATAGGACACTGGGAGAAGATGCCAAAATTTTCAATATTGACGAAGAACCTACTCCTTCAGGACTTTACAATCGAATTCAGCAAAATCCTGATGAACGGGAAGGTGAAAGTTTTTACACTAAAGCCCTTAAAGCATTTTTGAAAATTAAAAAGGATTACCCTGATGACAAGATTGCCTGTACTCAAGACGAAAAAGCTTTGCCCTTAAGCGATAAATTTTGGGGAGCCTATGAAAGTGTAAGAAAATTTAAAGACCATAAAATTATCCCTCCAAGTGAACAAAGTCTTGAGCAAAAGGCTTTGAATAATCTGGCTACATTTATTAATAATATTCAATCCGAGGATATAATGCCGCATAAAGATTTTTTACGGACGTTACGGGAGGACATTTTAGATTACAGCACTTTGTCTGATTTTACATTACGCAGGATTGCCAACATGGAAAGCGCTGATGATACAAAACTCAAGAGAGCAATAATAGAAATCATCTCATTAAGAAATGAGCTTGGTGAATATTACCTTGAAAAAGAAAAAGCAAGGCAGAAAGATTTATCTAAAGAAATAATCATTGCGATTGAAAATCAGGCAGGGAAATAAAGAAACTTAATCGTTTCGTTAGCGTCAACAAAATGATACCGAAAAAAAAAAAAAAAAATAATTGTGCAACGGGCCATTGCATAAATCCAATAGAGAAGGTAATAATTTATCCAAATTGAAAGATAATTCAAGATTCTCAACCAAATTTAATTGACATTTGAAATAGATAATAGTATGGTATAAAACATAGTCTTACTATGTAATTATTGTAAAATGTGAACTAAATGGTTAATAAAGCTTAATTTGTATGTTGCATACATAGTATTGCTATGTTTATATGCACAATATTAAACCGAGGTTGATGTGAATAAGGTAAAAATAGAACAAGTTCCGGAAGGTATAGTAGTTGATCGAGCGTGGTTACAGAAATGCGATATACGCGCGCCGCTCGTAGATTATTATTTACGCAAAGGGTATCTCGAGAGCGTCGCGCATGGCGCTTACCGCCGGCCGGGTTCTCCGCTCAAGTGGCAGCATTTAGTGTATTCATTACAAATACTTGGGGTAGGTGTTCATGTGGGGGGGCGATCAGCTTTAGAGTTGCATGGGCTTGGACATTATGCGCCGTTGGCTGACAAATCTTATGTACACTTGTATTATAAATGGAAATTGCCAACATGGCTTTTCAAGGTAAAAGTAAATGCAAAATTTATAAAGCATACTTGGAAATTATTTAATAAAGACCAAGGGGATATTGGAGTAAAAACAGTTCCGTTTGGGAGTTGGGATTGGCAGCTAAATGTTTCTTTGCCCGAACGCGCAATTTTAGAAATGCTTTCCATGGTTCCGGGTAAGGAATCTTTCCATATGGCGGATGTTATTATGGAAGGAGCCGTTAATCTAAGGCCGGATTTTTTGAATGAGCTTTTAAAGGGATGCCAAAATATAAAGGTTAAACGGCTTTTTTTATGGCTTGCTGAAAAGCACCACCACCAGTGGTTTAATCTTGTGAATATTAATGATGTTAATCTTGGAAAAGGTAAACGTGTTGTTTGTAAGGGCGGGAAGCTAGATCCTAAATATTTGATAACAGTGCCGAAAGATGATAATGAACAAAAACAGCCGGTATTTTAAGCAGGCACAACTGCTTGTGCGGATACTGCCATATATTGCCAAACATGTCCGGATCAGGATTACGAGACAGATTTTATGGGAATGTCGTTTGCAGAAATTTCGCTTGAAGAGCTTGAAAAGGCAAGAGAATTATTGGTATCGCGAATACATTCAATGTTTAATGATGACTATAAACGGTTTCTTGTATCATTTAAACAAGGCAATCCTGATTGGGACTTATTGGATTTAGGTAATGTAAAAGAACTCCCGGCGGTTCTGTGGAAGATGTATAATTTAAATCAAATGAGCGCACCTGTCAGGAAGACAGCGATTGAAAAACTTGAAAAAATACTTTTATAATTAAAATACAATGTATTCACAACGGTAATGTAGCGGTGGGATTACCATCCCACTAAATGGCGAATGGTGATTATTCGCCCACTATATGATGCATCTGTTTCTGAATTGCAGGTTTGAAAGGTATAGTGTTGACATTTTGTTACCCTTTATTGAAGGATAGTATGTCAGACCAAAGTAGAGAACTACTCGAAGATATAATTATTAATTTTTCACCGGATAAATTCACCAGGTTTTTCCGCGAGAAAAATCGTTCATTCGCACCGCAGAGCGAAGAATTACAACAATACGATGATGGCGATTTTAAAAATTGTTTAAAACTTGGTGAAATTTCTTTTTCGGCAAGCGAAAAACTTATTGTCTGCACTTTTTACACCAGCCAGCCACTTTCTGAACGAAGCGGGAAGAAAGCGCAGTATGAAAAATGCAAGAAAATTCTTAAAGATACACAAACAGATGCCGGTATTTTTATTTTTTATAATAAAGATGGCAGCTTTCGATTTTCTTTGATTTATCCTGAAGCCATAGGCAACAAAAGGCAGTGGAGCAATTTCCGGCGGTACCTATTTTGTAAGCCGCGAATTTACTAATAAAACTTTTCTTGCAAGAATTGGCGGCAAAGATAATGATGGCAGTTTTTCGTTTTTGGATAAGATCAAAGAAGCATTCTCTTTATCCGCTGTAACCGATATTTTTTATAAAGACTTTTTTATTGAATATAACAAATTGGTTGAAGCGGTTAAGAGAAAAAATATGTCCATAGATCAGGAAAAAGCCCGTGATTTTATCCTTTTGTTTAGTGTAAGAACAATATTTTTAGGTTTTATTCAGAAAAAAGGATGGATTGGTAATGACGAGAAATTTATTCAAAATTTGCTGAAGGAGTATGAAAAAAAATATTCAGGTAAGGACTTGTTCTATAATAGATGGCTTGATCCGCTGTTTTTTGAGGCGCTGAATTCTTCACCCGGCAGCAAAGTGGCTTATCGCAATAATGATTTTTCCGTTGAAACGGAAAAAAAATTACAAATGGCGCCCTATCTAAATGGAGGGTTGTTTAAACAAAAACAGGGTTATGACGATCGGAAATTTTTTATTCCCGATAAAGAAATTATAGAGTTTTTTGATTTTCTCTTTTCTCATAATTTTACTATTGAAGAAAATTCATATGAGGACGAAGACTTGCAGTTAAACCCTGAATTTTTAGGGATTATTTTTGAGCGGCTTGTTAATAAAGCTGATGGCGCGGTTTATACGCCGCGCACAGAGGTTGATTTAATGTGCCGTTTAAGTCTGGTAAAATGGCTCGAAAAAAATATCAACCTGCCTTTTAAAAATAATCTATATGAATTATTCTTCCGCGAAGGTGAAAAAGAAGAAGATCAAAAACATGGAAGTTTTTCAGAAAGAGAAAAAAAGGAAATTATTTATTTTCTTGAAAATATTACTATTTGCGATCCTGCTGTTGGGTCAGGCGCGTTTTTAGTAGGTATGATGTATGTTCTTGATGAGATAGAACAATATTTGAAATTGAGCATTGGGATTAAGGATATTAATGCTTTTGAGAGAAAAAAGAGAATTATTGCACAATCGCTTTATGGCGTGGAAGTAAAAGAATGGGCGGTTTGGATTTTAAAGTCCGGCAGGGCGATTCGCTGGTTCAGCGCGTGGG
>JACQWU010000244.1:0-3483 GCA_016209155.1 Candidatus Desantisiibacteriota bacterium
GACCGCTCCTACCATTTATCAAATCTGGTGGGGGATATAAAATTACAAATACGGGGATGAACCCGGCACAAAACTAAATCTTGACTTTTTCATATTATGAGGATATAATGGTTCAAAATGAATATATTATGGTTCATAAAGGAGGGTTTATGAAATCAATTACAATACATAATATTGATAATACAACTGATATTTTGATTAGAGAAAAAGCGAAAAAAGAAGGCAAAAGTTTAAACAAAACTATTCAGTCGCTTCTTAAAAAATCTCTCGGACTTGATGCTTTGAATGAAAATGACCGTAAAAAAAATTTTTTAGACCTTTTTGGGTCATGGAATAAAAATGATGAGAAGGAATTTATTAATAATACTAAAACATTTAATAAAATAGACGCTGAGGATTGGGAATGAAAAAAATTCTGCTCGATACTAATGCATATACTAAATATTTAAGCGGTGATGAGGGAATTCTCAATATGCTGGGCAGGGCAGATATTATTTATATGTCTATTTTTGTATTGGGAGAATTATATGCCGGCTTTAAAAGCGTGAAAAAAGAAGCATGGAATAAAGATTTGCTTGATAAATTTTTAAAAAAACCTACGGTGGAAATTTTAAATGCTACCTCAGAAACATCAGAAATATTTGGAGATGTAAAACACTCTTTAAAAATATCAGGTAATTCCATACCTATTAATGATGTTTGGATAGCATCACATGCAATTGAAACAGGCTCTATACTTATAACATACGATAAACATTTCAGTAATGTCCCGGGACTAAGAACATAATTGTGATAAGAAAGGTTAATTTTATGAATAATAAAAATGAATTTAATGGATTCAATCCTGAAACCGTGAAATTTCTAAAAGATATTAAATCAAATAATGATAAAAAATGGTTTGAGGGTCATAAACAGGATTATCAGCAATATCTGCTTAAACCATTACAACGTTTAGTTATTGATATGAGTGAATTTATGCTTTCAATTGATCCGGATTTTGAAGTACGTCCTGCTATAAATAAAACCATTTCCACGATTTACCGTGACACAAGATTCGCAAAAGATAAGTCCCCGCTTAAAAGCACTATGTGGATAACATTTAAAAGACAGGGGAAAGACTGGAAAGATGCGCCATGCTATTTTTTTGAAATTACTCCTGAACCGTACCGGTATGGAATGGGATTTTACAGCGCATCGAATGGGACAATGGAAAAACTCAGGAATGCTATTGATGCAAAATCAAAAAAATTTTTAAATATAATTTCATTATACAAAAAGCAGCAAAATTTTATAATTGATGGTGAAAAATATAAAAGGATATTTGATAAAAATAAATCCGAAGAAGAGCAAAACTGGTATCAAAGAAAAAATCTTTATTTTGTCTGCAATAAAACCATAGATAAACATCTTTTCAGCAAAAAGCTTCTTGATGACCTAATGTTAACTTTTAAACAACTTTCTCCGTTTTACCATTTTTTAAGGGAAATGCGAAGTTAAGGGGTAATTTTACCTTTTTACATTTTCATAAGTTACAATTACGGGTATATATCGTGTCAAAATATAACTCAATTTACCCAGTTTTCTATTTTTAAGAGTTTTACCCTTTTAAATTCTCCAATATTATTCGTTACAAGAATTCCATTATTAACAATAACTGTTGATGCTATTAATAAATCATTTGGGCCGATTAAATTGCCCTTTTTTTCTAGTTGAGACCTTATTTTGGAATAAATCACAGCTGAATTATCATCAAAACTTACTATCTCATATGGGAATAAAAAATCATTAACTTTTTCAATATTTTCTTTTACTTTTATACTTTTTTCCGCTCCGTATAATAATTCCGCTTTAACTATTGAAGCAATTTTTATATCATCCGGGCTGTGGCTTTTTAACCTTAATAATATTTTTTCTGACATCCCTTTTAAAAAATATATGCAAATATTTGTATCTAAAAAATATTTCATATCTTCTCTCTTTTTATATCATCTTTTAATTTAAGCTCTTTTGGTTCAATGAATTTATTATCATAAATAGAACCGTATAAATTAAAATAATTAGACGGCCAATTATTATCCAACGCATTTTTTACTTTTTTACTAACCCACTTTGAGATAGATAAATGTTCCATGCTAGCCATTTTTTCTATTTTCTCCAATACATCATGGCCAATATATAATGAAATTTGCGGCATCGGTTATTCTCCTTTATTAAACAAATTCATTATATTAAAAAATGAAAATAATGTCAAGTATAATAACAAGTATAAATAATTTTATTGACATTTTATCTTTATGGTGATTTAATTATAAATGCAGATATAAACAATAGAATAGATTTTCAACTCTTATTTGTGTATTTAACCTTTTACCTTTACCTATATCAATATAACTACTCTGTGTTCTCAATAATAAAAATATTTCCTAACTTCTTCGATGCATCTAAAATATAATATTTTATTTACATATTACATTTCATTCTTTAATGATTCATTATTCTTTTAAAATTATATTTGAAAGGAGATGATATAATAACAAAATTTTGAATCTTGAATCTTTATCATAGGAGAAAAATATGAAATATAAAAATATCGTGATATTAGTTATATTGCTAATCGTTTTAGGTGTTATGTTTTTTGGTGATGGAAAATTTTTGCCTTTTTTAACACCTGTAGTTTTTGCACATTGTGATACGATGGGCGGGCCGGTTATACTTGCCGCTAAAAAGGCGCTGGAAACTGGAAATGTAAAATTGATTCTTATCTGGGTACAAAAGAAGGATGAGGCGGAAATAAAGGAAATTTTCAATAAAACCCTCGCAGTCCGTAAGTTAAATAAAGATGCTCAGAAATTTGCTGATAACTATTTTTTTGAAACACTTGTCCGTATCCATCGAGCAGGAGAAGGAGTTGCTTATACGGGAATAAAAGCGGCTGAGGAAATAGAACCAGCAATTGCAGCGGCAGACAAAGCAATAGAAACCGGCGCAGTTGACAACCTGGTAAAAGAAATTTCAAGTGCCGTAACAGGTGGAATACAAGAGCGGTTTAAACATACAATGGAAAAGAAAAAACATATGGATGAAAGTGTTGAAGCAGGCAGGGAATTTGTAGAGGCTTATGTTACTTTTATACATTATGTGGAAAAACTGCATATGGATGCATCAGCTAAAGGCGCGCATCACGGCGAGACGGAAGGAGTAAAATCAGAGGGACATAAACATTAATTTTTACCTGAATCTTGCACTTCAGATTCAGGTAAAAATATTTATTTTTAAGGGAGGAATTAAAATGTCTACCGGACGATTTTTAATAATAGTCATATCAGCCTTCTTGTCAGTTGATATTTGCTTTGCGGAAATTAAGGAAAGTACATGCATTCCCTGTCATAAACAAGTAACACCGGGTATAGTTGAACAGCATCTTGAGGGAAAGATGTCTAAAAAAGGAAGTGACTGTTCAACATGCCATGGAAAAGACCATCA
>JACQWU010000244.1:3546-5064 GCA_016209155.1 Candidatus Desantisiibacteriota bacterium
TGAAACATGCAAAAAATGCCATAAAAAGCAGGTTGAACAGTTTAAAGCCGGGAAGCATAATTTAGCGTGGACAGCATCCATTTCCATGCCTATGATAAGCCATCAGCCAAAAGCTGTGGCAGGTGAAGGGTACAAAGGCTGTTCGGGCTGCCATAAAATGGGTGAAAAGTCTGATATGGAAAAAGGACAATACCGCTATGGTCATGCTCAATGTGATTCCTGTCATACCAGACATTCATTTAAGAAATCAGAGGCTCTCGATCCGAGGGCTTGTCAGAGCTGTCATATGGGGTTTGATCATCCTCAATGGGAAATGTGGTCTACATCGAAACACGGAACCATCTGGCAAATAGAAAATAAAACAAGCCAAAGAGCGCCAACATGCCAGACCTGTCATATGCCGGAAGGTAATCATAATGTTATTACTTCATGGGGATTTCTGGCATTAAGGCTTCCGGAAGATGATAAAAACTGGTTAAAGGATAGAATAATAATCCTTCAATCTCTCGGTGTCCTTGATGAAAACGGTAATCCTACGGCAAGGATTGAACTTGTTAATGGTAACAGAATCGCCCGTCTTACAAAAGAAGAATTCCAGCAGGAAAGAGATAAAATGACTAAAATATGTTCAAAATGCCACGGCGCTTCTTATGCTAAAAATCAGCTTGATGCAGGCGATATGGTAATAAAGGATTCGGATAAACTGATGGCTGAAGCTATTATGGAGGTAAAAAATCTTTACAAGGACAACATTTTAAAAAAACCTGAAGGCTGGACATTTGCACCTGACCTGCTTCAGTTTTATGAAGCCAGGAGCTCTATTGAACAGGATTTGTATGTTCTATTTCTTGAATACAGGATGAGAGCGTTTCAGGGAGCCTTCCATATAAATCCGGATTATATGCATTGGTATGGATGGGCACCCATGAAAGAAACTCTGGAAAAGATAAAAGAAGAAGCCAAACGATTAAGAGCAAATAAATAAGCCTCAATGATTAAACAACTTTCACAACTTCTTTTTCTTCAGAATAAACTCCAATTCTGTCTATTTTTCCAATGCAATCTTTGCATAGAAAATAGTATAAAACAGTATCCTTACCTTTCTTTATATTCTCGGAAATTTTTTCTTTGACATCATCGAATTCCTTTTTTGTTAAAAAACATTCAAAAACGCTTTTATTAACTCTTGCGCCATATACAGAAAGTATATCGCAAATTTTATTCCTGCGTTTATTACTGGAAATATCATAAGCAATAACCATATATTGTTTCATCACCATTTCCCTATAAAAGGATGATACGAAGTTGATTTTCCCTCTAAAAAATTTGCTAAATCTTTTGCCTGCTCTTTTATTATCTGAAAAACTCTCACTTCCTTACCTTTATAAATTCAGAACTCCTGACCCATATTTTTAGTAAAATGTGAAAGTGCAATAAAGACGGGCAATCCCAATCAAATCGTATAAAAAAGAGCTTTACATGTTGGATTTTGATATGATACCTTATTTACAATAAGAA
>JACQWU010000120.1 GCA_016209155.1 Candidatus Desantisiibacteriota bacterium
AATATTAACAATCATACTTAACCTGCTGGGTAGAAAATAAAATATATGAAAAAAAATTTTGTGTTTTATGCCTGTATTTTTATTTTATTATTAATCAATACTCTAAATTCGGAAGAGACACACCGTGATTACAAAAATGATGAAATTTTCATTTTAAAAATTTTGCTATTTCGCGGAGATAATATTCATCTTGGATTTTCGGGAAAGATGAATGTTGAAGCCGGAGAAAATAAAAAAGATTATTATGATTCGATTTATATTATTAAAAGAAAAAATACAGTGCTTATAAATAACAATGAATATTATGTCCCGATAAGAATTTCCGCAGATATTTCCAGTGCGTTTTTTTCATTTAATAATAAAAAATACAGAGGTTGTTTTATTGTTGACATGGAAAAAGATGAAATGCTTCTTATAAATCAAATTAATCTTGAAGAATATTTATATGGTGTTATAAAAAGTGAAATCCCTTCCAGTTGGCCGTCTGAGGCAATTAAAGCGCAAATTATTGCCGGACGCACTTATGCTTTTTTTAAAAAAAAATTGAATAAAAATCAGAAATATTATCTGGAATCCACTACAGCTTTTCAAGTTTATGGCGGTTATAACTCGGAATCATTTTTTACAAATCAAATGGTTGATATAACAAAAGGAATAATCATCACTTATCAGCAGGAGCCGATTGAAGCTATTTACCATAGTTCATGCGGAGGTTATACTGAAGATGCAAAAGATATATGGGGAAGAGATTTACATTATTTAAAGGGAATTTATTCTGATTACTGCAAAAACACTCCTATATTTAAATGGGAAAAGATTTTAACTTTTAAAGAAATTTCGGATATGCTGAATAAAAAATTAAAAATTTCCTCCGCAATTAATCATGTCAGTATTGGAAAAACTATTAATTCAAGGCGTGTACTTACAATACTATGTATGGATAAAAATAAAGTTCAGCACGAAATTTCAATGAAAGATTTTAGATTATGGGTTGGCTCAAAGGATATTCCAAGTACCTTATTCACTTTAAAAAATGAGAAAAACCGCGTTATTTTTAAGGGCAGAGGATATGGACATGGAGTTGGATTATGTCAGATGTGTTCAAAAGAAATGGCGCTTATTGGAAAGACATATGAGGAGATTCTCATTTAAATATATGTTAATATATCAAATGATAAGAGGAGGAGGATAAGTATAATTGGAGGAAGAAGGGAGTAGAAATGTTTTCAGGCTGCCCTTATTTCAAGAAAGTTAAATGTGATCACATTTGTACAACTCAATCTTATTGTTTCGGTTATGCTTCAGGGAAATTGCGAACTCCTGTTTTGGATGAAGAAATTAATTTTTGTATGCAAAAAGAGAATTTTAAGAAGTGTTATACTTACAGGTTTGCCAGGGACATTGAGTCAAATTCCAAATCCAAGTTATCATTTTACCGCTTCTCATACTGATATTATATTAAATTCAAGCGGTAAAGATTCCTTTTTATATTTTATGTCCCGGCTTTCTAAAAGTTTTTCCCATTCATCCTTATATTGGTTGTGACAGGTAAATAATATTATTTGATTTTCTTCTGAAAGCATAAGAAGCGTGTCCCATACTTTATTCCGGCGTACGGAGTCAAAATTCACGAAAACATCGTCAAATATCATTGGTGCTTTTTCTTTGTTTTTCGTAAGCATTTTTCCTATTGCGGTTTTAAATATAAAATAAATCTGCTCGCACGAACCAACACTTAATTTGTCTATATCCACAACTTTATTTAAATCCGGTATTCTTACACGGATATTTAATTTTTCATCAACAAGTATTTCATCATATCTGCCGGTTATTTTTTTCAGGAAAGGAGCAACCAGCTGTTTTAATTCCGGCATAAATTTTGTACTGTGAAAATTTTCAGCTATTTCTTTAATATTTTGGCGGGCAATTTCAAGTGCAATTTTTTCTGTTTTAAGGTATTTTATTTTTTCTTCGCATTCCTCCGTTTCAATTTCTAATTCGCTGATATTTTCAGATGTTTTCTCCAGATATTCCAATTTTGTTTCCAGCTGAATCATTTCATTATTTATATTTTGTATTTCAGCGGAAACATCTTTTTCCTTTATTTTCAGTCCATCAAAGGAAATATTTACAGGTATCTGATCACATATCACAGAATCCATCTCGTTTTTTAATTCATCAAGATTTTTTTGCAGTTCCTGTATAGATTTTTTTTCAAGAAGCAAATCTATCTTTTCTTTAATTTCCTGTTTTTTTTCGCAGAGTTTACGATATGTTTGTATTTCAGTAAAATGTGATTGGAATTCGTTATAATCTTTTACACCGGCTTCTTCGAACATTTTATTTAATTTGCTTTCTATATCATTATTAATTTTTTCTTTTTCTTCAATTATTTTCAGGTTAATTTTAGATTCCTCGCTGATTTTATTAATAGTCTGAAGGAATTCGGAATATTCTTTGAATTTTTCCTTACAACTTTTAAAATCTATGAGTCCAAATTCCTGTAAAATGGCTTTAGACTGATTACTTAATTCAGTTAAGGTATTATTGTAATCAAGGATTTTCTTTTCAACATCTCTTTTTTTTTCTTCTGTAAGTAATTTTAGATTTTCTATTTTAATTATTTCATCATATTTGGTCTTAAGCTCGATCCAGTTTGAAACTCCAAGTTTTTCCTGGACTGTTATTTGCTGTTTATGTATTTGCTGATAATTTCTATTATCCATATCAAATTTTTCGTCAAGTAAACGGTGACGCTCTCCAAGCCGAATTATTTTTTGCTCTAAAACATTTAAGTTCAGCTTGATTTTTTTTATTTGAAATAAAAGCGGTAAACCGAAGATAGCACCAATAATGGTTAAGCAAAGAATTAAACCTACTATTTTTTTTGTTTTATAAGTTTTATTGAGATGAAGTTTGTTTTCTTCCTCTTTTTTTATTTCCTCTTTTATGCTTTCAATTTCTTTTTCCTGAAAAGCAAGATTTGCTTCCATGATTTTTTTTTCATGCATGCGTTCAATGAGAGTATTATCCAGTTCAGGGACATTAGCATGAAATTCGTTTATGGTTTTGGTGATTTTATTTAGCTCCTGACGTATAGAGGATAGAGAAGTTTCTTCTTTTAATAGATTATAATGTACTGCATTTTTGTCTGATTCCATTTCCGCGGTCAGTTGTTTTATTTTTTCTTTTAATTTATCTATTTCTAAAATTAATCCTTTTGAAGTGGAATATAATTCTCTTATTGTATTTATTTCATTTTCCGGAAATCCGGTATAGTTTTTAGCACCTGCAAGCTTAATTTCGGTATCTTTTAGTGTTTCTGATAGAATGGATATTGCAGTTAGTTTTTCATTTAATCTCTGGAATTTATCTTTTTTAAGATGTCCCTCAAGATTTTTTCTTTCTTTTTCCTTGTCGAGCAGAATATACTTAATTTCTTTTAAACGGGTTGCAAGTTCTAATGTTAAAGCATGATCATTTTCCGCCTTTTTTAATTTTTTTTCTATTTCATCTTTCTGATTTATTGCCTGTCTTAAAGGTTTAACAGCATTGGAATGTTCCACTCCTATTTTCAAGCTGATAGTCTGGTCAATTCTTTCAATGGCTTTTTGCACTGAAAGCTCTTCATCACCTGTTTCAGCAAGGGAAATGAGTCTGGCTGAAATATGTGTTTGATCATTTTCTTCGAATTCGTGAATTTTAAGCTGGCGTATAAAAACCGTATTAAGAAATTCTCTGTGAGAAAGTCCCAGATGCTCCATGGCAAAAAGTGACTCTTTATTTTTCATAAAAGGAAAGGAGGAACTTAAATCTTTCCCTGTTATTCCGTCTCTTACTTCCAATCTATGAGGTTCAAAAGAACGGTGAACCTCTATTTTTTGTCCTGAATCAAGTATATATTTTAAAATTCCCCCAAATCCTGTTTTATCGTTCCACGGGAGGAATTTATCAAATTCAGGCAGTTTTCTTCTTTGAGGAATATCCGGATTGACAAGACCATAGAGCATAGCCCATATAAAAGTCTGCAAGGTGGATTTTCCTGTTTCATTATTACCGCAAATAATAGTGATTCTCGGACTGAAAGCTATTTTGAAATTTTCAAGCCTGCCGAATCCGGAAATATTAGCTTCTTCTATTTTCACTCCAGCATTTCTCCTCTTTCACCAAAGTATTTTAGCATCATATTGAGTAAATAATAAATCAGAGGTAATAATAGTTAAATTTTCCACTTGTGCCTGAGATATAAGCATTCTATCAAAAGGATCTTTATGATGATTAGGCAGTTTATATAAATTTTCAGCATGACTGATTTGAATAGGCATCCATAATATCATCCGGTAAAGGAGTATTAAAATTATCATGAATAATAACTTTACCTTTAGCTGTACCAAATTTTCTAATTTTTTTATTTTTAATAGATATAATTTTTGCTATCGGATGCCCGGCTTTTGATATAATTATTTCCTCTCCATTTTCCGCTCTTTTTAAAAAAAAAAAAAAATTAGTTTTCGCTTCATGTATATTTATGGATTTTAACATATAAATCACCTCATATTAAAAAATTATAGACTAAGTCATGGACTAAGTCAATATTCATTTCTATAATTTTCTATTTTCACTCCAGTATTATCTCTTCTTTTGTAAGCAAAGCTTTGAGCCCGTAATTAATTGCTTTCTTTAAAATTATTTTATTTTCTTCATTTGGTGTATTATTTATTTTTTCCTCCAGTCTATTTATGAATTCCCCAACCAGTGTATGGGATTTTTTTAATTCTACAAGATCAAAAGACGGTGAAGTGCGGTTTTCCAAACATACATAAAAAAATTTATCGGCTAATCGGGCTTCAATTTCAGGTATATTAAAATCAAAAGAAGCATTCCCTGTGAGGATTATTCGCAGTAAGTCATCAACATGCTTGATTTTTATTATTTCTTCATACAATTCTTCATATAGAGAGTTCATGTTTGTTATTCCTGAAATATCGAATTTATGTTCGATAAATTCACGTTGGTTAACCTGTATTTTTTCTGCCTTACAACTGACAGGGGTTAATTCTGCAATAATAACATAGCGCGCGCCTGATTCTTTAAACGAAGTACCCTGGGGAGTTCCGGGATAATACGCGGTTGAGTTTGGAACGGACATATCCTTGATTCCATGAAAATGTCCAAGTGCGGTATATCCGGCATTTAGTTTTTTTAATTGTTCGCGATTGAATGGATAAGAAATATATAAAAAAAAAAAAAACGGAATTAACTCCTCATAAGTTCCATGAAACATGACTATATTAATTTTATTTTCAGAATATGGGATTTGTATGTGTTCGAGGCAGTATTCGTCATATTTATACATGGTGTTTGCTATACCGTATATCACGGTATTATCAAAGGTAAAAGGGGTAAATTCATTTTTTGAATATATATGTATGTTATTTCCCCAATTAAAAATTTGATAGGGGCTTTCTTTTATGTACGGATCATGATTCCCGGGAGTAATAAGCACTGGGCACTTAAGCGCTGAAAGTACTGACATTATAAATTTTATTGTTTCGAGTCTGAAGCTGTTTTGTTCAAACAAATCACCGGCAATAAGAAAAAAATCAACTTTTTTCTGTATGGCCAGATTTATTACATTAAGAAATGTTTCGCGCTGTTCTATCTGTAGCTTCCGGCGGATTTTTTGATTATGTATACCGGAAAATTTACAGTCAAAATGCCAGTCGGCAGTATGAAGCATTTTAATAGTATTCATAAAGGATTTTCACTTTTTTTATCTTCATTATAACCTTACAAAATTATGCCGGTCAAGAGTATTTTTAAATTTTGAATGACATTGTTTTATGAACACATAAAGCTAATTTTAATTGTATTTGTAGGGGCAGGTCTTGCACCTGCCCTTCTTTTGTTGATTTCATATTTATTTAAGGGCAGGTGCAAGACCTGATAATAATTCTGCTTTTTAAAATTCAAAATTCAAAAATATTGTTTTAATGTTTCATTGAAATCTCAACCTTCATTTTAGTAACATCTAAAATAAAAATTCTATTTTTGTAGGGGGAAACAAATCCATATCCACCTGGTTCCATTCTTTCTTGAAGTAATAAAACTCCAGGTTTTTGAACTTGAACACTATATAAAGATCCAACATTTGTAGTTCCTTTGATTTCCTTCATATTTTTAATTTCATTTTTACTAAATGAATCATAAATTAACTCAATATTTAGTTTATTATCAACTGCAACAATACTTGTACGTTCAGGACTTACAGAAGAAAGAATCAATAAGATGCGATTACCAATTGATTCGAATGGAGTTGTAACAAAAAGAATGCTTTCAAAAGGTACCTTTGATTCTTCAAGAGTCTTATCTTTTACTCGAGCAAACCCTGAATAATGATCTGTGATATTATTCTGCACAATGAATGCTAAGTGGGTGAAAGCCATTCTTGTTGGGATATCAAGAGTTAATTTGTCAATATTGTTTGACAATTTAATCAAAACATTATCCAACTTTGATTCTAAAGGCTGAAACTCATTATACCGTGAGCAAAATATGTTATAAGCAATACCAATAGCTGGTAAGTCTGATAATTCGATAGACACCGCGTTCGTTGCGTATGATATCTTTAAATTTAAAAACAAAACAGAAATAAACAATACGGTGCTCAGTAATCGCTTCATTTAACACCTTTTTTTAAAGTGATTAACTACATTAAGTCAAATAGCTGTTAAAGCTCATGGTGTATTTTGATCTTCATGGACAGCCTCTATTATAATCAGCCCTACTACACCATCCCATATTATCGTCTCTATAAAAATATAATGTCCCTTTATTGACTACTGTTGCAGTGCCCGTTAAGGCAAGATTTGTACTTCTCTCAACCAGAACCTTATTTCCACCACAGCACCTATTGCACGAATGTACGAACCAGCAGTTCTGGCTGCCAACACACATAAAGTTTCCATACCCTGATCTATCAGTGCCCCCTGTGGCATTTACTATATTCCCCCATGCAGCTTGATCTTCCGGCGCTGTCGCAGTGGAGCCATCAACAGAGGAGCATGGGTTACCACGATTACATGCTGCCCCAATACTTGCTTTACAGTCTGATAAACCAGCAGGTGGTGTAAAATTTCTGGGCCTTATACTAGTTATTGCCCACGGCCTAATTTCACCATATGTCCATGTATTTGCATCTTGTAACCCAAATGGGTCAATTCTATTGACTGCGTTATTACTAGAATATGTAAAAAGATGATTATTCCCGTGTTTAATCCCAAACGGATCCGCCTCAATATATCTCCCAATTACCGGATTATAATCCCTGAAGTAATTATAATTCAATCCTGTTTCTTCATCATAATATTGTCCCGGGAATCTGAGATTATTCGTTACGTTTCGAATGTATTTTCCATGGCGCTCTTTATGATTATGTTCGCCATCCTCATATTTGTCTTTGTGTTTATTATTATTATCATTATTATTATCATCATCAATCTCATTCCCAAACGGATCAAACTCTACATTCCACACAACTTTCTTATTTTTATCCGTCATAACCTTCGGCGTACCGAGGTGGTCGTTATGATAGTAGAAAATTTCTTCTTTGTGCTCCTGCTTCCTGATCATGGCAAGGGGGGTTGCGTTGAGATAAATATAGTCTACAATCAACTTTCCTTTGGCTGTGGTCTCTTCAATTAATCTACCTGCCTGGTCATAATGAAAAATAACGGCATGTTCATCCTCATCATCTTTTTCATATTTGTCTTCTTTGTGTTTCTTTGTCTTTTTAATAACTCTTTGGCCGTTTCCATTATACGTGTATTCGCCAATGATTCTGCTTTTCTTCATTGCTTTGATCAGACGGCTATTCTGATTGTATACGAAATCTCTTATCCCATCGCTTGTTGTGTTGCCGTTATTGTCATACTTATAATAATTGATATGCCCATTGCTGACAGTCATAAGACGATTTGCTTCATAAGTATATTTGCTATTTTTGCCGTTTGTCTGTGTTAATCTGTTACTATTGGCATCATAGGTCCATTTAAGGTCTCCCCATAGGCCTGTGGAGGATGCAAGACGGTTCAGCGGATCGTAGGTGTAGGTCTTACTTCTCGCCGGATCCAGCTCTTCTATGACAGAAGTTATATTCCCGACAGGATCGTAGCTATAAGATAAAGACAGTACATTTGGATCATCAATAGTTTTGATCCGGTTATCAGGGTCATACGTCCATGACCGGGTAAGACCATTCCCTATGGTGATAGATCTTGTATTTGACACCGGATCATAGATGAAATTGCTCGCAAGAGTTACAATGTTTTTGAAGTCAGATGTTATACCGACAGGCCGATTAAGTTTGTCAAAACTGTATGTTACTTTCCTGCCGCCCGGATACGTGACCATGATCAGGTTATTAACTTTATCATATGAATATTCCGTGGTATATGTTATACCGAGTATATTCTTTATCTCTTTGATAACGCGGCCCAAATTGTCATATTCATAAATTGTTGTTCCTGATGAGTCAGTCATAGTTGAAAGACGACCCTTGCTACTTGTTGATTCGTCGTATGTATAAATTATGTTCTGTGATGAGTCAGAAAACTGTGTCTTTGTTAAACGGTTTAAATTATCATAGATGTATTTAATGGCAGTTCCATTTGCATCGGTCTTTGTATCCAGAGCACCAATGTTGTTATAAGTATAAGTTATTGTACCGGTATCTGATGAGGTTGTTTTTATGACTCTCCCTGCCGCATCGTACTCATAGGTTGTTATATTTCCCAGTGCGTCAGTTGCTTTGGTAATTTGTCCTTTAGTGGAATATTCGAACTTAACTATACCCTGAAACGGATTAGTCTCTTCCTTCAACCTGCTGAGCGCATCATATGTATATGATGTAACATGTCCACTCGGATCGGTTTTTGTGATAACATTCCCTTTTGCATCATAGGTATACAAAGTTACATTATCCATGGCATCAATCTCTTTTACTCGTCTACCCAAATTATCATATACATATCTGGTGATATTTCCATTGGCATCGGTGATACTTGTTAGCTTATCAACGCCGCCGCCGCAGGAGCTACAGCCCGCGCTTCCATAAGTATAGGAGGTTATATTACCCATAGCGTCTTTTACCCGTATAAGCTGATTATTAAAATTGTATTCGTAGAGCGTAGTGTTCCCGCCGGCATTTGTCTCGGAAATACGATTACCATTTTTATCATAGGTGTACATTGCTGCATTGCCGTTCGGGTCTGTTATTTTAATAAGCTGGTTAAGGCTATTATATTCAAATGTTGTGGTGAATAGATTGGCGTCCGTCTGGCTGGTGATGTTACCATTTTTATCATAAGCGGATTTTGTGACCGCACCGGTTGGATCGGTCACGGAAATAAGGTTATTACTATCATCATAGGCGTAAACAGTTACCTGACCGGGCGAATTGATCACCTTTATTATATTTCCTTTTACATCGTACTCATATTTTATGGTGACGCCGGTGGGATCTGTGGTTGAAGTGAGATTGCCTCTTCCGTCATAGCTGTATGCCGATATATTTCCATTACAGTCAGTAATTGATGTCACCTGGTCGAAGGTGTTGTATGTGTATGTTGTGGTCTCACCCAGAGGATTTGTGACAGAGGTCATATTGCCGTCTGTGTCATAAGCATAGTTCGTAATTTTGCCGTCAGTGTCGGTTTTGGTGAGCATATTTCTATTCTGATCGTAAGTATAGCTCATGCTGTTTCCATCCGGATCAATTTTACCGATCAAGGTTCCGTCCTGGGTATTATAACTATACTGCCATCCCCCGCCATCCTTTTCCATGAAGGTCGTGGTCTTTAGCGTATCCGTATTTACAGGGTAAATAATGCTCCTTGTTTTCCCATCTGGATCAGTAGACATTATTACACGATGGGTTGAATCATAAATATAAGTGGTTATGTTGCCATTGGGGTCTGTTTTGCTTAACATAAAACCTTTATCATCATACATATAGTGCCAATGTCCGCCTCCCGGATAGGTTATATCTGTCAAAACATTGCTATTTATCGTAAACAAATATGAATTTCCATTCGGATCAATAATCGAGGTTATATGATTGTTTGTATCGTAATTTATAGTGCTGTTTCGTCCAGATGGATCAGTAATGGTTGTTAGATTGCCGTTTGTGTAACTGAAGGTTATGGGATTGCTGTTTCGGTCTGCGATGGACATGATTTTTCCGTCACTGCTAAAGTTTTGCTGTATCCCGTCCACATAGGCTATAACAAATGTGCTGTCAGTATTCTTTGTCAGAACCGAGTGATCTCCCGGCATTGAAATATATCCGCTACTGTTTTTAGTGTATAGCTTTCTATTACCATTTCCCTCTCTGAGTACAATTGAACCATCGCTATTTTCTTTCAGCGCAATGTCATAGCTGTATACCCATCCTCTTCCAAGATGCCCGGTATATGGAATGAAACTATTGTAATAAAGGGTTATCCCTGTGGATAGCCCTGCGCCTTTTGTAGAAAAAAGAGTTTGATCGTGCGTGAGATTCCCTGAGGTAATATTCGCGGATGAGCCAAAATCAACAAAAAGACCGCAGCTTCCATCAGGTGCCGGGATAACCATAAAATTTTCAGTGTCCACATCACTACATGAGGGATTATCTGTGTGCCAGGCTGTCAAAGTTGCAGTATAGGAGCCCGGATCAACAATTGTACCATCGGCATTTTTGCCATCCCAGAGTACTGACACCTGAGTGCCCGTTCCCGGATATGTTTTTCCCGCTATATCCACTGTCCAGCTTATCGGGCTGTTTGATGGATCGGATATTGCGCCCGTAAGAGTTATTGTCCCGCCTGCTTCAGGATCGATGATTATGCTGTTACCTGTAAAACTTGTAATATCAGGTTTACATGGGATAGAGTCGACAACATTGACTGTCCATGTTATTGAAGCAGCAGACCAGCCAAAACAATTTGAAGTACCATTGCTGCAATAATATATAAAAGCTTTATAATTATGTACACCTGCGCTTTGATAATAATGTTTATGGGAAACACTCGGATCCCATGTAAACCATTTATCATATATAATATTTCCATCCTCATAATAATAATAAGCTATTGCATATCCATTTATGCTTACCAAATTTTCAAAACATATATTCGTTCCTATTGTTCCATCAGGATAAGTAATTTTAATTTTCCCATTTGATGTGGTTTCACTTTTTACAGGTCCTGTATAAGGAGGATTACCTCCGCATTCGTTATCATTAACTTGCAGACTTTGAATTGCTAAAGTTTTTCTTTCTTTATTTTTATTTTTGTCATGGCATTTTGCACATTCATTAATATCTTCTGTCAAATTTGCTCCGCAATTTGCAGGCGGATTTATATTTTCCACCTTTACCACTACCTCAGCATAATTTATTCCAACTAAAATAAATAAAAACAGAATACAATAAAAACCATTTTTTATTTGTTGAATAAACATATTCCCTCCTTGTAGTGCGAAGCATGATCTTCGCTTAATTTAAAATTAAATGGTGAAATTAAAATCCGAATGGTTTATTTTATTATATAAATTGTGAGAAAGTCAAGATACTATTTTCTACGAATTTTTATAAATTTTTATGAAGAACCCTGCGGCAGGGTATTAATGGCTCTTTCAGATAAAAATATGTTATCGGTTAATTTTGATTCCGATTATTCCTATATGGGCAGGTCTTGCACCTGCCCTTTCAATAATATAAAATCAAATTAAGGGCAGGCGCAAGACCTGCCCCTACAGTAAAACCTGTTCCAATCTTGATTTGCGTTTCTTCCAATCCGGCATGACCAAAGATAGGAAATTATAAAAATGCTTTGTATGGTTGGGATATTTCAGATGACACATTTCATGCATGATGACATACTCAATACAATGTGACGGGGCTTTGATTAACTCGGTGTTCAATCCAATTCTGCCTTTAGCATGAATACAACTGCCCCAGCGTAATTTCATTACCTTCACATCAATACATGGAAGTTTTATTCCGTATTTTTCAAGCTGCTTGTGACACCGCTTAAGTATAATATCAAACAGCTGCTCTGCGCGTGACCTATACCAATCGTGTATCAAACGTCTGGTTCCTGGCTTATCATCAGGACGAGGGGAATAGACAAAAATATATTTGCCTTTTAACTTTACTTCCTGTTTTTTTTCGGATGTTACTTTTAATCGGTATTGCCGTCCGCAGTAATAGTATGTTTCACCACTAATAAATTGTCGCGGGGGCATTTCATTGAAAGGGTAGGCGGTAGGGGTAGCTTTTGCGGTTGCCCCATTTTTAGGGCGGGCGCAAGACCCGCCCCTACATATAAATGACTTAAAATAATCCATCTGTTTTATAATCCATGCACCGCGCTTATGCACCTTATGGATAACTTTCTCAATCGATAAATTATGCGGAGCGCTGACTTTAACAGAAAGATCCGGCATTACACTGATTTTCAGGCTCTTCCTTGTTTTTTGCTCAAGCGAAAAGTGTATAGTCTTCTGCCCATAAACAGCTGTGTATTCGGTCATTTCGAATACCTTCGTTTGGCAATATTAACGACCTTTTCCATAATAAGGTCAATCTCTTCATAATTTAAACCAAGATTTGTTTCATCAGCAAGATAATCCTCAATATCATTCAAAATCTTATTCTGTACATCAGGCTTAAGATGCCAGTCCACGATTATATTACGAGCTATAATCGCATCCAGATCAATGGCAATTTTTGCGGACACATTTTTATCATTATTTTTTGCGTTTACAGCTTCATAGACAACACCATAAAATGCCTTTGCTGTATCTTTGGTTAACAAAATTTCCGGAATGTCTGTATCTTTATGCTCTCTGACAGCATCCATGATATTTTGTGCTGTTAAAAAATACTCTAAATCTGTTATTCGTGCCAGACGATAGTCCTCAATAGCCTTCACAAGGAGTTTTGAAAACTTTTCATAGAACACAGGGTCTTCTTCGAATCTTTCTTCAATCGTCCTCTTGGTTCTATGTGCAATCATGTCTGCTTTGGCTGCCTGCCCCACAACATTTGCAACTTCTTTTTTAAAAGTCTCTTTATCAAAAATATTTACAAGGTTGGTTATCTTAATTACTTCATCTGAACTCACATAAGTGTTCAATAGTTTCTGAATTTTGTTTTCGTATTCCTTGAAATCAACAACCTCGGCATAACGCTTTTTAACCGAAACCCGCAGTTTCTGAAAAAATTTAAAATCATCTTTGTACTTATTGATCTTTTTTTCAGGCGTTTCCTCATAAAACTTTTCCGATGACAAAGCAATGCTAAGCGTTTTTGAAAAAGCAGTCAATTTTTCATAAAATTTATGGCGCACTTCTTCATCAAACAAAAACTGCTCATATTCTTCTTCATCAACACGATTTTTTATTTCTTTGAAAATATCCCATAAGTCGGCATACTTTTGAGGAAGTGTTTTTATTTCTTCTTTTATATTAGTCAATGTTCCTATAATATCCTCTTCGTCGTACTCTGACAGCACACTGTAAGCAGATAAAGCTTTATCCAGCTCACCAAGAATTCCATAATAATCAATGATAAATCCATAATCCTTACCCTCGCATACACGATTGACGCGGGCAATTGCCTGCAAAAGTGTGTGCTCTTTCAATGGTTTGGCGATATACAAAACAGTATTCTTTGGAGCGTCAAAACCGGTTAAAAGCTTATCAACAACTATTAATATTTCAGGATGAGCGTCATGTTTAAAAGAAGCAATGATCTGCTTGTTGTATTCTGATTCACTGCCAAACCGCTTCATCATATTTTTCCAGAATTTTTGGACTCCCTCATTTGGCTCTTCATTTTCATAAATATTTTCGTACCCCTCACGCTCATCAGGCGCGGAAATTACAACCTCGGTAGTAACTTTGCCAATTTCATCAAAGCACCTTTTGAACTTTAGCGCAGCATCCTTTTTATCCGTAGCAATTTGCGCCTTAAACCCGGTACCTTGCCAGTTCTTGCTGAAATGTTCGCTTACATCATAAGCAATCATATATATTTTTTGATCGGTCAGATTAAGTTTTTCAATTTTTGTAAATTTTTTCTTTAAATCTGCTACTTGATATTCACCAAGCGGTTCACACACTCTGTTAAACCACGAATCAATAGGTTTTTGGTCCACATCCTGCAAAACATGCCGTCCTTCGTATAGAAGCGGTACAACTGCCTTGTCCGTTACCGCTTCATTAATAGTATATTTATCAATAAACCCGCCAAACTTCTCCGCGGTGCTTTTTTCATTTTTTAATAACGGTGTTCCGGTAAAACCAATATAACAAGCGTTTTGCAGAACTTTTTTCATCATGGCATGAGCAGAACCATATTGACTGCGATGGCTCTCATCCACAAGAACAAAAATATTCTCCGAGTTGACCTCAACAGATCTCTTTTTAACACCGGCTTCGAACTTGTCGAGAACCGCAGTAATAATTGACTTTTTGTTTTTCTCCAAAATCTCCATCAGATGAGCGCCGGTTTTAGCCTTTACCGGTTCCATTCAGCAATGTTTAAATGTATTCCATATCTGATCATCAAGATCAATTCTGTCCGTAACAATAACAATTCGCGGATTGGAAATAGAACCGCATAACGCCAATGCCTTAGCCAGCATAACCATGGTTATAGACTTACCACTTCCCTGTGTATGCCAGATCACTCCGCCCTTACGTTTGATGTTATGAAAATTGTTTTCTATTGAATGGGCGGGCGCAAGACCCGCCCCTACATTATTATTTAACAATTGCGTAACACGCAAAATAGTATTTTTCACCGCAAAATACTGCTGATGACGGGCAACCTTCTTTTCTCCGCAATCATAAACAATAAATTGCCTGCTGATCTCAAGCAGCCTCTCCGGCTTTAATAGCGAATAAATAGCTCTATCCTGAACAGTAACTAATCGTTTTTCTGCTTCATTTAAATGCTTATTAATCAGCTTTACAATATCCTCTTCATTCTTCAACCGTTCTTTCCAGACTGACCAGAATTTTTCAGCCGTTCCCGCAGTAGCATACTTTGCTTCATTCTTACTGACTGCCATTAAAATCTGCGAATATACAAAAAGTGAAGGAATAAATTCATCTGTTTGATTACGCAAATGTTGAGAAATTGCTTCGGTAATTGGAGCTTTAATATCAGGACGCTTACATTCAATCACCGCAAAAGGGATCCCGTTTACAAAAAGAACAATATCCGGTCTGCGATGTGTTTTTCCATCCGATTGCATAATTTCAAATTCTTCGGTAACATGAAATACATTCCTATCGATATTCTCCCAATCAATAAATTTTAAGTCAAAACTTTTGGTATTCCCCAAAATCGTTTCTTCGAAACTTTTTCCAAGTGAGAGCAAATCGTAAATTTTCTCATTCGTCCGGATAAGCCCGTCATATGGTATATTTTTAAGCGTATTAATAGCATTCGTTATATTATTATTGGAAAAATGGTATTCACCACCCTTATACAAAATTGAGTTAATCTGCCGGAGTTGTTTCTCAAGAATGCTATCCAATATAACATTCGACGTTTTACCCCCGCGGGCATTAAAAGCCTCTTCCGGGGTTAAATAAACATACCCCATATTTACCAACAACTGTAATGCGGGTACCTGCGATATATGGTCTTCTGTAAATGATGGATTATTCATTGTTACAACCTCTTTTAATTATTTGTAGGGGCAATCCCTTGCGGTTGCCCCCTTCTTTTGATTTTATATTTAATAAAGGGCAGGCGCAAGACCTGCCCCTACCGCCTGCCCTTTATTTAACCGCTCCTACAATATTATGATCGTTATTTTTTCCTTTTACTTTTATCTTCTATCGCCCTTGTTTCCTTAACTAACACATCAAATGCATTCCCTTTTTTATCATTAGCTAACTGTCTTTTCTTCGCATACTGATCATATTCTGTCTCGGCTTTTTCTATTGCAAGCTCATGGGATATTTTGCCGGCATGAGTTAAAATTTCTCTTTCATTGAGTTGTAAAAAACCATCTAACTTTTTAATCCAATCTTTCATATACATTGGGATACGCCTCATCGCCTGTCCTATGGCAAAAACTAAATATTGCTCAACCAGATTATTCAGGCTCAATAATTCTTTTTCATTCAGATAATTTTTAGCAATGGGTATATCATCCTTTCGAATTTTTGCCCCCCGCCAATTAGTCAATCCCATATTTTTCTTTTTGCTGTCCACCCGGGCATAGATGATCTCTGCTGCGGTCTGCCCTGTAATTGCCCAATGCATTTTATTCTGAACCGTCTTAAAAAAATCAATACTCATCTCATCAGTTGGATCATAGTCCACGCTTGTAGCATAAATATCCGTAATTTTTTGATAAAACCTGCGCTCAGATGTACGGATATCCTGAATACGTTGCATTAATTCATCAAAATAGTCAAAAGGTTGCTGAGGATTCTTTAACCGTTCATCATCAAGGACAAAACCTTTAATAATATATTCCCTCAAATGCTTTGTTGCCCATTGCCTGAAATGTGTCGCAACTTTTGATTTGATCCGGTAACCAACAGATATAATCATATCCAAATTGTAAAATTTTGTTTGATAAGATTTCCCATCTGAAGCAGTTGTCAAGAAATCCTTGACAACTGAATCTTCTTGAAGTTCACCCTCCTCAAAAATATTTTTAATATGAAGACTTATATTCTGCTTTGTAGTCTGAAACAATTCCGCCATTAACTGCTGAGAAAGCCAGACTGTTTCATCCTGAAACCGGACGTCTAACTTTGTTTCGCCATCCTCTGTTTGGTAAATTATAAGTTGTGAATTGTTTTTTTCTTCGCTGTTTTTCATAATATCCATCCTTAATTTTATTTTATTTGTAGGGGCAATCCCTTGCGGTTGCCCCCTTCTTTTGATTTTATATTTAATAAAGGGCAGGCGCAAGACCTGCCCCTACAAATTTTATGGATTATTCATTGTTTTTTTCTCTTATTTTTCAATATTTTTTGAATATGTTCTAATTCTAAATCATCTTCAATCGCTTCTCGTTCAGCTTCAATAGATAGTCGATGTTGATTATAAATGTCATATTGTTCCAACGCTAAAGTATCTGCTACTTCTTTACTTACTTTTCCAGGATTATCTAAAATATCACGTTCATTAAATTTTAAAAATGTATCTAATTTTTTCCGCCAATCGCGCATAAAAATCTGACGGTACCGTTTTGTCTGATCTTCTGCATAATCAAGATACATAGTCACAATTCGATTGAGTCCATCTAACCCACAGCTAAAATAGCTCGAAGATCATAAAACTTACGCGCGCGGGAAATATCCCTCGACCCCTCTTTTTGAACTTGTAAGTATTCCTTACAAGTTGCCTGCTCATCCAATTCACCTTCAGCATAAATGGCTTTTAAATGTATAGTTACATTTTGAGGAGTAGTCTGGTATAACTCCGCCATACCAGATTGAGTCAGCCACACAGTTTCATCCTGTAATCGTACATCTATTTTTGTTTCACCATCCTCAGTTTGGTAAATTATAAGTTGTGAATTATTTTTTTTTTCGCTGTTTTTCATAATATCCATCCTTAATATTTTTTTATTTTATTTGTAGGGGCAATCCCTTGCGGTTGCCCTTCTTTTAATTTTATTTTTAATATTTAATAAAGGGCAGGCGCAAGACCTGCCCCTACATTCCGCAGGCAGTTACCGAGAAATCCTCGGTAACTGATTTATCATTTGTTAACTATTCGGAATTTCCTAATAACTTAATCAGGTTGCATTTCTCCTTCAGGAGGTTTAATTTTAAATAAATTTTTAGCTTTTTCTCTAATGAATGGATAGTAAATATTGGTGTCATCTTGTTCCGGAATATCTTTACCACAATAAAATGCTTTCACATACTTTTGAGCAAAACCTTCGATTGTTTCAACATGATATTTATTGTATGCAATACTTAGCTTTTGTATTTTTTCTTTTAATGACGCTACTCCTGCATGAGTATGGGTTAAAATAAGTTGTTTACCCTCTGTATGTTTTAAACATTCGGCAATAGCATGAGTCTTCCCATAGCCAGCCGGAGCAACAATCATACTTTTTGGTTTAGAAACAAACTTTGCATAGTCCATTATTTATCTATCCAGTCCGAAAGATTTTCTAATTGTATTTTTAATTTTTTATCTTTCATTTCCTTAAAATATTTAAAAATAATCGAACCTAAAAATTCACCATGGTCAATCCTCTTGAACCAATCATTTTTTTTTGCTGTTTTCCCTATTGCATTACGCCATCTAATGCCCTAACCATTGAGGTTCTAAATCTTTTTTAACTTCTAATTTTATAGTTAAAATCTTTTCATGTTCTTCTTGCAATTCATCTTGAATTTCCCCTCTATTATCAAGCCCTCTTATATAAAGTCCGTATTTTTCTTCTTTTATCAATTTTTCAGGAATATTTAGCAATGAAACTTCAATCTCTATAGGATTATCTGTATCCCCATTGTAAAAATCACTATCAAGAAAAGAAGGATTCCAGCTTGGAGATAATACAAAAGAAATTGCATCTAATATAGTAGTCTTACCGGAATCACCACGACCTAATAAGCAAATAAATTTTTTGCTAAACTTTTTGGAAAATGTTTTTATCCCTCGGAAATTATTAATTTTTAGTTCATATATATTTGCCATATTATCCCTTTCATTCAAAAGACTCTGCCTAAAGTATAAAACAAATTATTTAAATTAAAAAAATATTTTCGTAGGGGTAGGGCTTGCGCCTACTCTTTATTAAAGGGCAACCGCAAGGGTTGCCCCTACGATATTCTAACCCTAATTTTTCCTGTTAAAAGTTTTTGCATAAAACCTTTTTTTTGATTATTAAAACTAGAAAGATAATTTTCTAAAGTTTGTATTTCGTTATCTAAACTATTTAATAAATCAGCAATTTTTTTCTGTTCATTTATATCTAAGGGAATATTTACTTTCAATTCAAGAAAATCTTTTTTATCTAAAACTCGATTGCGGCCAGCTCCGCCAGGAGAGACTAAACCGAGTTTATGTATAAAATGCTTCCCAATAATAACATATCTGAAATATTCAGGGATCATCACTTCTTTATCAAAAACAAATGTTGGGAAACGGTGAGAAACAAGCCCTACTTCATGTTGTTTCGCAACTATTGCAATAGCACCTTCCCACGCAAAAGTAATATTTAGTATAAGATCATTTTCTTTTACTTGGTAAAGAGTATCCATCATAACGGATTCTGGATTATCAACTAATTTAATAAAAATTCCTTTCCCATGACTGCGTATCCCCAAAGATTTATATTCTTTATCCGGTTTATCAATTGGTCGCATTTGAGGTTTTAAAAATTTTTTCAAGGATGCTTTTTCCCATTTTTTGTTTTTAAATTTCTTAAACCTAATTTCCCCTGATAACAATTTCTGCATCAAATATTTTTTAAGTTGTTTTTTATTTTGTATTAGTTTTTCGGTGGTATCAATTACTTTATCCCATGGGAGGAGAGTGTCTACGATTTTTTGTTGTTCTTTAGTATCAAAAAATGGTACTCGAAATTTTTTTATCTGTTCATAGTTGAGCCCTTGTCTATTGCCACCAGCCTGGAAACTGTTTATCTGATTTTGTCCTTTAAAAGAATTCAAAAAATAACATAAGAAATAAGGATTAAGTTCTGTCTTGCATCTTATAATGCAGACATGTTGATTAACATTACCTTCTTTAAAATTTTTTGGAACAACACAAGCACGTCCTATAGATGCACCTGTAATATTAAGTAATACATCGTATGGCAAAAGCTTCGTTGGCTCCATTTCATCATGCTGTGAATAAGTAATAAAAGCGATATCATCAAGACGAAGTCCATTAGGATAAACATTTTGACTACGAATAAATGGAATTCCTGTTTTAGTATAAACTTTTGATCCACCTCTAGGTGTAATTCCGCTACCTATTTTAATGACGAGAGAACCTAATTGTTTTTCTTCAATTTTTTTGTTTTTGTTATAATGCATTATTTAACCTCAGCTTCTTTTATTGAACCTTTTCTATTAAATTTCCTATTTTATTTGTAGGGGCAATCCCTTGCGGTTGCCCTTTTTTTGATTTTTATATTTATTTAAGGGCGGGCGCAAGACCCGCCCCTACAATACAACAACAATACAACGAGAATACAACAAACAGTACAATGACAATGCAAAATCTATAAAACGTTATGTGCAGGTGTACGATGCACCGGATTATATTCATCTAAATCCCATTTTAATGGGTTATTAATAATATATTCTCTGATTTTATTTAATGATTGTTCATTTCTGATAATATGTTCATAATAATTGCGCTGCCAGAATTTACCTGACGCATCTATATTATTTTTTTTAATATATTGCAGCCATTCATTTACACATAACGATTTATATTGTCCGATAATTTTACCGATCGTTGCCGTTGCCATTGTATTTGTAGGGGCAGGTCTTGCGCCTGCCCTTTCAATATTAAGGGCGGGCGCAAGACCCGCCCCTACATTATGCCCTTTATTCAGCGCCCCTACACATGATTGCCCATTATTTATTGCCCCTACGAAAAATATTCCATGTAAATGATTAGGCATAATTACAAATGCATCCAATATAATATCCGGAAAACGTTCAGGAACATTATTCAATTGATTAATAACAATATTTTTTAATGAAATAAATTTTTCGAATAAACATTCATGGTTATGTGTGCATATTGTTATAAAATATGCACCGTTTGATGAATAATCATATTCTTTTAATCGTATTGATTTACGATTATGAATTTCAGAATTATATTCCATAAAATATCCTATTCGAATTTATTAAAGGGCGGGCGGTAGGGGCAACTCTTGCGGTTGCCCTTTTTTTCCCGCCCCTACAATACAAATTTACAATCCTAATTCCTTCAAATAACCATTCATCTCTTTCCTTACAGAAGTAAGTTCATCTTCTAATGTCTCAATCTCTTTCTGTACTGCTTTAATATCGATTTCTTCTTCTTCCTCAAATGTATCAACATAACGAGGGATATTCAGGTTATATTCATTTTCTTTAATATCATCTATGGTTGCTCTATATGAGTATTTATCATACGTTTTATATTCTTTATATGTTTTAACGATTTTTTCTATGTGTTCATTGCGCAGTTTGTTTTGCGTTTTTTCTTTTTCAAATTCATGGCTGGCGTCTATGAATAGGAGATCTTTTGTTTTTCTGTTTTTCTTAAATACTAAAACAGCAACAGGAATTCCAACACCATAAAACAAATTGGATGGTAGCCCTATCACTGCATCAAGGATATTTTCCTCAACGAATTTCTGACGGATAACACCTTCGGAGCCTCCTCTGAATAACACTCCATGAGGCACGATTACGGCTACTCTGCCGGACTCATTCATGGTTTCAACCATATGGGTCACAAACGCGTAGTCCCCCTTGCTTTTAGGAGGTACGCCGCGATGAAAGCGTCTGAATTTATCCGCGCTCGCACTCTCCGCGCCCCATTTATCAAGTGAAAAAGGTGGATTGGCTGTAACAATATCAAACTTCATTAAGTTATCATTCTCAATGAGCTTGGGAGTGTTAAGAGTGTCTCCCCACTCAATCCTTGCATTGTCAATCCCGTGAAGAAACATGTTCATCATACAAAGAGCCCATGTGCTTCCATTGCTTTCCTGTCCATATAAAGAAAAATTATGATCTTTAATTTCCTTAGATACTTGTATTAGAAGCGATCCCGACCCGCTGGTAGGATCACAAATGCGTTCTCCGGACTTAGGCTGTAATAGTTTTGCCAAAAGTATAGCCACTTCCGAAGGAGTGTAGAATTCACCGCCTTTTTTCCCTGCGTCACTGGCAAAGCGCGCAATGAGGTATTCGTAGGTATTGCCTATAACATCAAGAGTACCAATTCTTGAAGAACGTAAGTCCATACGCTGGTCAGCAAAATCTTCAATTAAATGCTTAAGCCGTTTATTGCGGTCTTTGGTTTGCCCGAGATTTGACTCAGAATTAAAATCAATGTTAC